>JBLINP010000001.1:0-50440 GCA_047639415.1 Planctomycetota bacterium
GCATCGCGTCCGAGCGGACCGCCATAAACTCCGAAGGGAACCGAAATGAGATTCTTGCCGCCAAGGAATCCGGGCGTGTACATCAACGGAAGAACGCCGATTAGCTCTTCTCCATCGAAGGCCAATAGATCTCGTTGTTCGTTCCCGAAAACCGAATGTACAGCCCGCTCCCAAGCCGCCAGGTGAAACAGGCTGCCGTGCGGATGAGCGCGAACGAATGCGTCTCGAGCTTGATCGTGCTCCGCTGTACCCGGGCGCACTTCGAAATCAGATCGACTCATTCGTAGGTCTGTTCAATGCGGTACTCCCGCAAGTTGCGAGCTTGAGAGAAGATGATGATCTCACCCACCAGACCGAATCCGATGATCTGGACTCCCAAAACGATCAGCATCATTCCGCCCAGTAGCAAAGGTCGATTGCGAATGCTCTCGTGATAAATGAACTTCTCGACACTCAAGAAGCCGGTGATCAAAAAGCCCGCGAAGGCAAACATTCCACCAACGGGTCCAAAAAACCGCAGCGGCATCAACGTGAATTTGGTCAAGAACATGACTGCGAAAACGTCGAGCGCTCTTCGCAGGTAAACTCCGATGCCAAACCAACCAGCCTTGCCCCACTCCTTGATGTGTCGGACCTTGACCTCGACTACGCTGTAACCATGACGATGGGCGATGACCGGCAAGAAACGATACATGTCACCGTAAACCGCGACGTCCTCTAGGACGATGCGACGTATGGCGCGGAAGTAACAGTTTAGATCGTGGAACTCCATCCGAATGATATGTCGGATGATCCAATTGAAAGCGCCTGATTGAATTCGATTCAACAGTGGGTCGACGCGTGGATGTCTCCACGGAGTGACGAAGTCGGCTCCGTCGTCGAGAGCCGTCAACATACTGCCCAATTCAATGGGGTCGACTTGCACGTAGTGCGGCGAGGTCACGATGTAATCGCCGCGCGCACGTTCAAATGCCGCTGATAGACAGATGGACTCGCCAAATGCGTTCTTGAAAACGATCGTTTTGATTTTCTTCCCGTGCTCTTGGCGTAGCCGGTCCGCGCGTTTAAGCAGAGGCCCACCGACTCCATCGAGTACGAAGATGACCTCCCAGGTGCGCCCTTGACGATCAAGCTCGCCGCCCAAAGCATCGACGACATCTCCGATTTCAGCATCTTCGTCCTGGACGGAGACAATCACGGACACATCCACGGCGTCCGCTACCGCCGTGGGCGGTTCGTGGTCAAGCTCTTCGAGAGTTGCTGTTTCCAATGGCTCATTCATCGGGATGTTTCCAACGGGAATCGATCGAGTCGATACTTCACAGGTTTACCGTGCATTAGTGAAGCTCGTTAAGGATTCGATCTAGAACACCTCGGCGGTGCATGCCGCTGGCCTTGACGGTCAGTTCGGCGAGAAGGCCTAGAAGTCCGTAATAAACGACCAGTGTAAACATGAGCATCACGCCGGACACGATCACAAGCTCCCAATCGTCGATGATCAAGAACTCGCCGACAGGTCCGGTTTCCGTGCCGATTTTTACCAGCCCAAAGAACGCGAATAATACCGTCATGGCCAGCGCTCCCAAGGAGAGCATTCCAAAGTACTGCAGTGGGCGTTGGGAGAATTGAGAGATGAGCTTCACTGTGAACAAATCCATCAGAACCCGGGTCGCCCGCCCGATGCCGTACTTGCTGCTTCCAAAGCGACGCGCGCGGTGATTCACAACGACTTCGCAAACGCGGGCGCCCGATCCAGCCGACATGAAGGGCAGGAATCGGTGCTGCTCCGCGTAGATGGTCATGGTTTTGGCCAATTCGCGACGGAACACCTTGAGGGTGCAGCCGGTGTCATGAATCGTGACGCCGCCCACGTAGCCGATCAGTCGATTGGCCATGATTGAAGGCAGACGTCGAAGCACGAAGCCATCCTGGCGGTCTTTGCGCCAGCCGGCGACCAGGTCGAAGTCGCCCTCGTGCAATACCTTCACCATCATCGGGATATCCGCCGGATCGTTTTGAAGGTCACCATCCAAGGTGACGACGACAGCGCCCTTCGAGGCATCAAACCCAGCCGCCATCGCAGCGGTTTGCCCGTAGTTCCGGCGAAACTTCAGAATGCGAATTCGTGAGCATTCCTGTCGTAACGCCAATAGCTTCTCGAGACTTCCATCTGAAGAACAATCGTCGACGTAGATCACTTCCCACTCGACGTTGATTGAATCTAGCGACTGCGCGATTTCCGCTTGCAGGATCCCGACACTTTCAACTTCGTTGAAGATTGGAATGACTAGCGAAATGTCGATGGGGACGGCCATACGGAGAGGAACGGAGCTGGAGATTGGGTGGGGCTCGTGTGGGGACGGTTCGGGTTGATGAGGAAGAATAGACTCTGTGGCTGCGATTCGGGACACGCTGTCCGCTTAACCGAGCCCAACCGAGGCAGAAATCATTTCTCATCGGTCACTGGTGAAGCGGGATGAGATCCGATGCAGACGCCTCCAAAGAACTGAGATCGGTACGAGCGCTCGAATCCTAAAGCCTCGAAAGGCTTCTCTGTACGCATTTTCCGCCTTTGCAGGCCCATAAGCTAGGTTCAGTCAGACCACGCTGAGTGTCGAGAAATGTGAACATGGTGCCTTCGCCGAGATCCCCAGAAGTCCTGCTCGCTGATCCTGACGAGCGGAAGGACTCCGCCCTTTCGTTAGCCATGATTGAGGACGGGTTGCGGCTGGAAATTGTGTCCAACTCCGAGCAGTTCGAATCCCGATTGGCTGCCAAAGCGTGGGACATCGTTCTTCTCGATCCCAATAGTGCACCCGAACTCTTGGCCCAAGCCCTCGAGCACTCCAATTCTCCCTCGGTCATATTGTTGGATGCCTTCGGGACGATCGATGATGCAGTGACAGCGATGCGCCGGGGTGCTTTTGACTACATACCGAAACCCGTCGCTCCCGAACAAGTTTTGGTTTCGATAAGACGCGCTCTCGAACAGCGTTATTTGCGCGAAGAAAACCGCGAGTTGCGTGCAGACTTGGAGCTTCGTTTTGAACTCTCCAGTTTGATTAGTCGAGATCAACGCATGCAACGCGTTTTCAGCACGATTGAGTCGATTGCCGACACTCGCGCGAACGTACTTCTCGAGGGTGAAAGCGGAACCGGCAAGACCATGCTGGCACGGGCTATCCATCAAAACTCGGAACGATCTGCGCAACCTTTCGTAGTAGTCCACTGCGGGGCCATACCAGCTACGCTGCTCGAAACGGAACTCTTCGGGCACGCGAAGGGATCTTTCACCGGTGCTGATCGCGATCGCCAAGGCAAATTCGATGCTGCCAATGGTGGTACCTTATTCCTTGATGAAATCGCGACGGCCTCTCTCGACCTCCAAGTTAAATTGCTGCGCGTGATTGAGAGTAGACAGTTCGAGCGAGTTGGCGATACCGCGACACGCGAAGTCGATGTTCGAATCGTCTGTGCGGGCAATCAACGTTTAGTCGATGAAGTTGCAGCCGGGCGTTTCCGAGAGGATCTCTACTACCGTCTGAAAGTCGTCAGCATTGAGATTCCCCCGCTCAGAGAACGCCCCCTAGATATCGAGCTACTCGCTCAAACCTTTCTGAGTCGATTCAGCGACGAGCATGACCGCGAGGGCATGTACTTTTCCGAAAAGGCTCGCGCTCATATTCTGGATCATCGCTGGCCAGGCAATGTTCGCGAGCTAGAGAACGCGATCCAACGCGCTGTTTTGCTCGGAAAAGGGCAAGCCATCGAAGTGTATGATTTGGGTTTCGAAACCGACGAGCGGGACGAGAATTCCGGCGCGGATGAACACTCGGCGATTGGCATTGGATCGTTAAAGCAAGCCCTCGAGGCTCCCGAGAAACGCATCATTCTTCGAACGCTGGAATTTCACGGTGGCAGCCGCACGGAAACGGCTCGAGTCCTGAATATCAACCGGACTACGCTCTTCAACAAAATGCGCAAGTATGAGTTGCTTGATTTTCCGAGCAGGTCCGCCTAATGCCTAAGGAATACAGAAGCAGCACAAGCGCTAAAAGCCGGGTCAAGCGGGACAATTCTCAACTTCAAAAACATCCACTTGCGCAATCTGGCGATCGACTTGGATCGTGGGCTTCAAGGTCTCACAATGTCTCGTCTAACTCCGTAGCAAGCTCGACACGTTTTTCCGATCGCAAGCTGCCCTTTCCGACCGTCGCCGTATGAAGCGCAAACTGATCTTGATCTTTCCTCTGCTCGCCATGGGTAGCCTGTACGTGGGCTACCAGACGTTCATAGCTGGTTCGAGTCAATCCTCGCAGGAGGTGATGCTCGCCTTTGAGGAGGAATTGACTTTCGACGACGCCAGCATGGAGGGGATTCTGATTAAAATCGATTTTGCCCTGCGACTTGCCCGGGAAGAAGGAGATCGAGATCAGCAAGCTCTAATTTTGCGCCGTCGGGCCAAGCTCTATCGCGATCTTAAGCGCAACGAGAACGCTCGAGAAGATTTGAAGTTGCTACTGCGCGACTACGAGCCCGAAGATCGCGAGTCGATTCAAACGCTCTCCAGACTCGAGTTCCTTGCCGGCAATCGCGAGCATGGGCTGGATCTAATTGAAACGTTGTTGGAGAAAGACCCCACCGACTCGGGTGGTCTGTTCAATCGAGCAGACTTCCGCTTGGCGATGGCGAAAGACCTGCTTAAGGAATGCGCAGATATTTGCGCGGAGGTCATGGACGATAACTCCGCTCGGCTAGCGGATTCAATGACGACGATGGCCTCTGCGCGAACGCATACGGACCTCAATCGCGCGCGGTTGATGATGGAGATTACCAAGCTTTTCAATGCTGGTTCGGAGATTGAAAAGCGCGAATACAACGAGAAAGCAAAGCTTGCACGCGAGCACCTCTTTAGTGCCTTTGCGGACTATGCCGCGGTTCTCAAGAACACCAACAGCACGGATGCAATCGCGAGCGTTCTCAAGATCCTCCAGATGAGTGGCGGTTGGGATGATGCCGCAGATTTCGCCACGGCCAGCATTTACCACTTCGCGCGTACGAATCGAATGAACGGTGTCGAGCAAGTCTTCGCCGCCCTACACCAAGCCGGATTGAATGTTGACGCGAACCGACTGAGCAGATTGTTCATCAAAGAGGGTCGTACACTCTCGCCCGCATTTATCCGGGAGATGCTTCGAATCACTTACGCATCCGAAATGTGGAGTTCGCTACCGGAGTTGAACAAAACACTACTCGGCTTTTATCCACCTGGCGCAACATCGGGCTCTTCAAAGGCCGAGCGAGATTCCGCTCGTTCGCTTGCCAATTTTTATCAGGGGATAGCGAGTCATCACCTTGGCAACCATAGTGATGCCGTACAGAAGTTAGGCCGTTACAGGTCAGGCAGTCCACGCGCCAAACCCTTTCCCGATGCGTTATTGGTGGCCGAAGATGCGCGGGCTCGTAGTGCGAGCCAAGTCGGCGGCTCATCGTTTAAAAAAGTTCAACTGCAGGCCCTTCAATTCGTGTTGAAGAATACGGACAAGGCCTCCGGCCTCCATTGGCGTGCCCTGATGAAGTTGCAGAGCGACCTGGGAGTCAACGCTACCGTCGCAGAAGTCACTATCGCGCACGTCATGGCCGCGTTTCCCACGGGCTCCTCAGAGCACGAGTCACTATGGCGACAGTATGGACGGAGGGGCATGAAGGACGCCTTTCTGAGTTTGGACGCCGTTCGAAATCAGCTGAATCAAGCCAATCGATTGGTCGGCGAGCAGACGATGAGTGCGTATGCGTACTTTCAGTTAGCGGAACAGTACGTGACCGAACGAGAGTGGTACGGAGTGCTGGTGGCTTGCGACAAGGTGTTTGAATCCGTCCCCTACTTGCCACCTGCGGTTCGTCTCTACTTGAAAGCGACAACTAAATTAGGGCTCGAGGAACGAGCCATAGACTTACTGATCGGGCAGCTCGAATTTGCTGGGCCGAACGCAGTCGATTTAGATCGCTTGTATAACTACCGTGAGCTCTTTTCACTCGAGCAAAAGTTGCGACTGATCGACGCTGATCCGCTGGGGTATGGACGGGGAGAACTCATCGACTCGCTGTTAGAGCGCGGCGAGTACCGCCAAGTCCTGTCGGCCCTGCCCGATGCAAGCACTCCATCCGTCTCGCATGTAACTCGGATCCAAGCCAGTGAAGCGCTGCTCGGACTGGAACGCTATGACGAGGCCTTACTGCTGCTTCAGCAGATCCCCACGGACAGCGAGCACTACTCGCGCGTGTTCGCTCTGCTGCTAGAGACGGCCATAGCGACTGAGGACACGCGCTTCCTCGATTCCGCAATTACAAATATTGTGCGGCCCACGCAGGTCGTAGAAACGGACTTCATGGCGACCTTGGATACATTGCTGATCAACGGCCGTATCGAGCTCGCGAGTAAGGTTGCCAATTTCCTGGATAGTTCTGTCGCAACGCGGAGCGGGCAGAACATGTTGCGAATTGGACTCATCCAAATCCTCAACGAGCAATACGAGGAAGCTTTTGTGACCTTCGAACGCGCTTACGCCTACAGCCGGAACGGCGCAGCAACCCTAGGCAATATGCTGCTAGCGGTTCGAACTGGAGAATGGAGCACGCTCTCTCGGCATCTCGCCGAATACGAAGATGAACGCAAGCACCTAAACGACGAGTCTGTGATGATATTGGCTCTGCTCCATGGCAGAACCGAACCTGTACTTGAGCAGCTGAATCAGCTTTCAAGATCCGAGCAACTCGACGGAATCCATCTATTGCTACGGTCTGTTGCCGATACGCTCGACTCTGGAACGACAGCCTTGTTAGAGGAGTTTCCAAGCTATGTGGTCGACGAGACTCGCGAATTCATTTCGGGCACATCTGAGTCTCCGCATGACCCGCGTGAAATCTTAGTTCTCTTGCTTGCTCTTCAGGATAAGGACTGGCGGGTTTGGTTGGTTCAGGAAATGCCGCGTTGGTCGAACAAAGGCTCGGGCATGTGGGCCTCCTATTTGACTGCGGAGGCATTGCTTCGATCGAGTGCATTCAAACAAGCCGATGTCGAAATCACTCATCTCGCAACTCGGTGGGAACAATTCTTGCCTGTATGGCAACTCGCCAACCGCCTGCAAACGAGTTTGCCGATCGGAAATGACCAGCTTCTGACTTTCGCAAAACGTGGTTGGGAAGTTCCGGATCATCCCGGTTCGCAAAGTATGCGATCCAAGCTGGATACAATCGAGGAGCTGCGCAACGCTGGCGATATCGACCAAGCTTTTCGGAAGGTTCGCAGTGCGCTTGACTCCGCTCCAAACAACGCAGCACTCCTGTATCAGCTAGGAATGATTCATGGTGAGCGCGGGAATTACGAAGCTGCGTTGATCAATTTGGGACGGTTTGTTCGTCGACTTCCGAAGGCTCCTCGCGACGCTATCCTTCCCGAAATCGTAGAGTTCTTTGATGAAGCCGTTGCTGCGGGTCACTTAGCTCCCGAGCTTTGGCGCAGCTCCTTGACCTCCTTCTCGACCGAATTCCCCTACAACGGCCTAATCGCGATTCGCTACATACTTAGCGAACTCAAGTATGAAGTTCAACGCAATCCAACTGGATCAATTTTCGACGCTCTCAAACGCATCAATCAATTCAAAACTCGAACGAGCGATGCGCCGATCAATTCTCTTGGTGCAGGTTCCCTAGAAGCTTGGCATCAGTTCTATTTGGAATTGAGTCCCTCGCTGGATGAAGAGTTTTTGAGAGAGCAATTGAAGCTCGATCCAAGCGCTCCCGAGCATTGGTCCATGCTCACTCAGTGTCTATACGCCCAAGGCCGATTTGCAGAAGCCGATACGTTGAACGATCGGTTGCTATCGATGGTTCCCGATCGCCTTGGCCTTCAACTCAGCATTGAAAAGGCTATACGACACGGAGAATCGTTGAGCTATGTTGAATCGTTGTGTGGCAAGCTCGCGGACGTTCGACACGTGGACGCCGCGACTGACCCTCAAGTTCGTTTTCTCTTAGCCAAGGCCAAAGCGAATGGCACCGTAGATGAGGCTGAGCAAGGCGTCACCGAGTTGGGCAACCTATGGAGGGGCATCATTCAAAACGATGGCGGCTTGCCGGCTGAAGGCGGACAGGCTTTCACCGTTGCCGTGGGCAGAGCCTTCGGAGTTTCAGCGATGCGATTAGGTACGCGGGTTCGTCACTCAGCCGCGCAAAAAGCCTTCACGCATTTGCTCGAGATGCCCCTGTCGCTTGCGGAGAAAAGACTTTTCGCAACGCTCTCACGCATTGGTCCCCATCGCACGGAAGTTGCGTTGCCTCCTTTAGCCTTCACTCCTACGAATCCGAACAAGCAGAGAGAAAAGAATCAAAAGCCCGCCGCTGGTTCGAAGCCGAAGCCTTCACTAGACAAATTTACACCTGAACAGATTGCGGCTTACCGAAAGAAGCGTGCAGCTCAATCCAAAAAAGGTGAACCGTCCGAGAGCCAAGTGAATCGACCGAGTCGAGCAGACTCTGCTAAATCGAAGCCGAAGCCCGCAGGTGATCGCAGCAAGGGCAAGAATGGTAAATCCCTAACCGAGAAGTATACTCCCGAGCAAATTGAGGCTTACAAAAAGAAGCGCGCCCAAGCTGATGCCGACAATCCGAAAACCGATAACTAGCTCGGTAGCTTCGATTGCCATTATTGTGAAACAGGAAATGCCCAATATCGACGTCGCTCTGCTCGGAGCCACAGGAAGTGTCGGTCAGCGCTTTGCACTTGAGTTGCATCAGCACCCGTGGTTTGAGCTTGTCAGTATGGCGGCATCACCAAGCAAGGCCGGACAGCGCTACGGTGATTGCGTCAATTGGATGCAGTCCGAACCGCTACCTGCTGAATTGGCCGATCGAGTCCTTGAGAGTTGTCGCCCGGAGTTACCGGGGCAGATTGCGTTTTCTTGCTTGGATGCAAAGATTGCCGGAGATTTGGAGTCTAGCTTTGAGAAGCAGAACTGGCTGGTCGTTTCCAATACGAGTAGTCACCGTATGAACCCTTTAGTCCCGCTCGTGGTTCCCGAAATCAATAGCGACGCCTTGGGTCTAATCTCAGATCGAATTCGCGATGGTGGTGCCATCGTCACGAACCCCAATTGCACCACCATCGGACTAAGCCTCGCGCTTGCCCCGCTCGTCAAAACCTTCGGAGTTTCGCGCGCTCACGTGGTCAGCCTGCAGTCTTTATCCGGCGCCGGGCTCAATGGGCCGACCGCCTACCAATCGCTAGGGAACGTGATCCCCTTTATTGATGGTGAAGAGCAAAAGCTAACCCACGAAACGCGCAAGGTTCTCGGAGACATCTCCGTATCCGCAGCCTGCAATCGGGTTCCCGTGATCGACGGCCACACTTTGTGCGTTTCGGTAGAACTCGCCCGCGAGGCGACGGCCGACGATCTGATTAGCGCTTGGCGAGAATTCAAAGGCGACCCGCAGGAATTGAGGCTGCCCTCGGCCCCGACTCAACCGACAATCTATTTGGACGGCGATGATGTTCCACAACCGCGCCTGCACGCGGGCATTGAGCAAGGCATGTCGACAATCATTGGACGCCTGCGCCCCTGTCCGCACTTTGGATGGAAGTTTGTCGCAGTGAGTCACAACACAATGCGCGGAGCCGCGCGCGGGTCGATCTTATTGGCCGAGTTATGTGTGGCACGTGGACTTTTGCCAAACCGCTAAGTCGAGTCCGCAATTTTGCCCCTATGATTTCTCAGTCGTGTCTATTTCGCCCCAACAACTAAGCCGCCATCACCAAGCCTCCAGCGCTCGAGCAGCACTCGACTTGCTGTTTCACTGGGGGGGTATTCTAGGGTGTGCTTACGCCGCGCATTACTTCGGTACTTGGCCTGTGTATTTGGCGGCGCTCGTCCTAATCGCAGGCTTTCAGAACAGCCTGGTGAGCTTGGCCCACGAAGCTTGGCACAACAAAACCTTGCGCCCCACCGGACTCAATCACGCGGTTGGCGCCTGGCTGTATGCCTATCCCGTTGGCCTGACCTACTACAACGATATGTATCGTCATATCGCTCACCATGAGTTTGTCGGAAAACCGAATGATCCCGATTGGGAAAATTACTCGAACGCGCACTTCGAAACGAAATCCAAAACGTTGCGCTTTCTATTCGGCAAATTGATCGGCATGCACTTGGTCACTACGCTGGTGCACTACCTCGTCCGAGGCAAACCCAAGATAGTCGTCGATACGAGTACGAAGAAGCGATCGGTTCCGATCAAACGTGAATTGCTTTGCGTGGGCATCGTTCAACTGATCCTTTTGGGAGGCTTCACCCTCTTCGGGCACTTCTGGGAATACTTAGTGCTTTGGATGTTGCCGCTTTCGACCTTCACAAGTTTCTTCATTGCAACGCGCGCATTGCTCGAGCATGCCCACGCGCAGGCTCCTCCGGATCCCGACGAGCGACTGTTCGACTTCGCTCCCGGCCCAATTGGCCACTTCTTCTTTTCGCCCTGCCATTTCCATCTACACGCGCTGCACCACAAGTATCCCAGCGCGCCGCACTACCGCTTGCCCAAATTGAAGCGTGAGCTTGCCGATGAAAATGGATTGGGCTATCCGGGATCCCAACGCGGCGGATACATTCAAGCGCTAGGAGAGTACGTAGGCCAACTCTCGCAGACGACCAAGTAAGGGCAGCGAATCGCCCCTTCACAGCCATGACTGAAACAGAGCAGCCCAATAGCCCGATCATTCATGACGGCTTTCAACTCGTAAGTTGCAACTATTGCGGCGCCGACGATTACTCAACCGTTGTCGACATCGATAAGGATTACGAGTACGACGGCATTATCGATGCCAAATACGCACTGCGATCCTTTCGGATGGTGCGGTGCAATCAATGCAGCTTGGTCTACATCAATCCGCAGCCGACTCAAGCAGAGGTGATGCACTACTACCCCTCCGGGCAGTACTGCTGTTTTGCTCAACTGCCTCCCAAAGGTCTGTTGATGTCGATTCTGTATCGGATGATGGTGTCTATGAAGCGCCGGGCGGTCATGCCGTCCATGCCCGACGACGGCGTGCTGCTCGATTTCGGTTGCGGCACAGGCCATTGGCTGGTAGCTCTCAAGCAAGGCGCCAAACCCGGGCAACGCTTCATTGGCATCGACGCCAGCGAAGGCGCCATCGACAAGCTGAAAGCGGCCGGTATCGAAGCCTACGTCGGTGACGATCAGGTGCTGCTCGATGAACTCGAGGAGAATAGCGTCGATGTGATCTTGCTGACCCACGTCATCGAGCACGTTCCCGATCCCAAGCAAACGCTAGCGCGCCTAGCGCGAGTCTTGAAGCCAGGCGGAGTGATTCACGGAGTGACTCCGAACGTCGATGCCTGGGACACTCGTCGCTATGGAAAGTATTGGGGCGGATGGCATGCGCCCAGGCACTTCATCTTGTTCGACGACGTCATGCTTCGAAAGTATGTCAGCGAAGCGGACTTGGAGTTCGACCAACTCACTTGGGACATGGAGGGCGCCAGCCACTGGGCAGTTTCGATGCACACCAAGCTTGCGGAGAAGAAGGGCTTTCGCCCCAGCCCCACGAAATGGCGCATGGGCATCTACCCGCTCTTCCTGCTGATCTCGATGCCAATCGGAATCATTCAGAAGCTGCTCTCCAAGACCAGCGTGATGTCGTTCGTCTTGCGAAAGCCCTAGCCCGAATTATTCATGAACACGCGGACCAAACACCACGAACGACCGGCACTGCCGGTCTATTGGTTCCTGCTGGCACTTTGCAGATACTGGCGTCCTCAACGACCTTACAAGGTCGTCTGCGGGGGCAAGTATCCGCAAAGTGCCAGCAGGAACCAATTCGAGGCGTTTTGCCTCGCGGTTCATGAATAATCCGGGCTAGCAGTCGGTGGCAAAAGTCTTTTGCCACCGCCTACTAGCCGAGCCTACTAGCCGAGCCTACTAGCCGAGCCTACTAGCCGAGCCTACTCGTCGTGCTTGCTCGCGGACAAGCTACCCGTCGTGAAGCTGAGCATGCCCACGAGATAGATTGCCACCGAGACTAGAGAGACCGTGCGGAAGCCGGACTCCATCGCGATCACGATGCACAGGATCGATGCGACGACACTCGCTCCGCCGTTGACACCCAATGCCCAGGGCACCAGTTGCGGCGAGAGACGCTTGAGGCGCGACAGACCGAGCGGGAACGGCATGCCCATCAAGAAGTTCATCGGGGCCAGGAGGCACATCACGATCGCGACGCGAACGGGAAGTTCGAACTTGAGTGCACCGTCCAACGCGGTTTCGAGAATGATGGCGAGCGCTATGATCGCGACACCAAGGAGTGGAACGATCTTTTGAAGTGCACGTGCTTCACGACCTTCGAAGCGACTCGAGTAGAGGCTGCCCAAGCCGGCGAACAAAAGGAAGCTACACAGGGTCACGGTGAGGGAATACGTCGGGTGGCCGAGGAAGAGCACCAAACGCTGAATGGTGCTGATCTCCAAGAACATAAATCCTGCGCCGAGGCCCAAGAAGTAGATCATGTGACGGCCGGCACTCGGTGCCGTTAAGCCCTTGCGCTTCAGAAGCAGTAGCGGCAGGAAGACCAGTACGGCCACGAGAAGTGTCGTTTGGATCAACAGAGTGGCGAGAATCTTCAAGCCGATCGGTCCCCCGCTCATCTCATACCAGTCGGTATTTTCGCCAGTCTCAAACAGCGCTCCCCAGTGATGGAAGTTGAAGAAGAAGGGCGCGTCGTCGTTAACCGGCCTCACATCCCACTGGTAGTTCGAGTAGAAGGCCTCTTCGGTTCCTGCGTCGATTGCGGACGCTAAATCAGCAAAGGGGCCTGACGTACGGCCCGGCAGATAGGAGGCTTTGTGTCCCGGCCAGTGCTCGTCCGACAAGGCGTAGCGATCGAGTGCGGCATCGCTAAACGGCTCCATCGAGAAGGCGATAGCCGAAAAGCGCACGATCAAATCGGGAACCTTCGGATGGACTAATTCGTGAGCGATAACGACGGCATGCTTCGAAGGATTCTCAATCCCGCGCTTCCGCAACTCGGTCATGCCGATGGCCATCAGACGCAACAGTTCACGAGGCGGATCGTAGGCCAGTCGAATAAAGCCCAGCGTTCCGCTCGGCTTCAAGTGGTCGAAGTACTCGCCCAGGGCTTCCGAAGTGTAGAGGTAGGACTCGGAAAGCACGTAGGCGCCCGCGTTGCCAGCGGTGTAAGTATCGGTACCCGATAACTGAATGTGGTCGAACTTGTCGTCCAACCGACGCAATGTGCTGCGGCCTTCGCCAACGCGAACTTCTACGCCCGGTCGGTGATAGATGTCGCCGTTGAAGTCGGCGTAATCTTCGCCAACTAGCTTCACCGTTTCAGCGTTGATTTCGATGCCGATCACGCTCTTTACGCCCTGCGCGAGCGCGTGACGCAAATCGATTCCCCCACCGATTCCAATCGCAAGCACCTCCATCGAATCGCGGGTTCCCGCTAATTCGTGCGGCAAGTACCCCACGGTGTTCAGCGAGATCGGCGGTATACCCTTCCAACTCTCGTCGGAATGCATGACGGTAATCGCGTCACCGTCTTGATAGATATTGATGGCCTTGTCGGGAAGCTCCAACATCGAGAGGCGACAGATCGTGCTCCATCGCGATTCGTGCTCAACCACACCGGCTGTCTCCGCCAACATGTGGGACTCGGCTTTATTGGGAGCGACTTTGACCTCAAGGGCCGTCGGCGCGACGGTAAAGAGCCACCCCAATACCAAAATCGTGACGAGCGATGCGATACGAGCGAAGCCGAAGGCTCCCGGGTTAGCGGGCGCTATTTTGCCTTTGCGCAAAAAGGACAGCGCTGCGAGCGGGCCCGTTAAGGCGCAAACCACGAGCAGTTGTTCGGCTCCGAGCGGGGCGACCAAAACGATGAATGCCCACGCGCCCAATGCGCTGCCCACCAAGTTGATGAAGTAGAGCTTGTGCACGACCTTCGCCACCGAGAGCGCGATGACGACGACCAAACCTCCGAATAGGTAAGGCACGAGCAGATAGCTGTAGAATACTCCCAGCGTGAAGAGATGTCCGTCCGCTGTTAGATCCGCTGCATGCCCCGCCGTGGCGGAAAGGATCAAGTATCCAATGATCGAGGAAGCGGCGAACAGAATCGCGCACCAGGCCAAACGGACGCGCGGATCTCCTTCGAGAAACTTGGGGCGAACCGTAACCACGCTCCCGGCAACTCCGAAACCGAGCAGGGTCATCGACACCACCATGTAGGAATGGTGATGCCACATTTGGACGGAGAGCACTCTGGTCAACAAGACCTGCAGTGCGAGCACTGCGGCTGAGATCAGAAACAGACCGAGTCCGAGCGAGTAGTTTGGGCTCTCGCCCGCTCCGGACGGTGATGATGCGTCGTTAGATGACTTCATAGGCGCGACATGATGGGCCAAGCGTGGGGCGTGGTGAAGGGGTTGGCCCAAGTTTCAATCAGGCAATCGTCAATTGAGGCCCTGGATCTGATTATTAATCGGCGAGAGTGACGCCAGGACCGTCCCCTTCGTAGAGTCGGAACCCCTCGCTCACGTCGTAGGTCAGGAGCAAACTATCCGGTCGGCCACATCGGCTCACGATCTCACGCAGCCAATCTTCCTCACCTGGCCACGGGTAGGCGTAGATCAAATCGAACTCGTCCAAGCCGATTCCGAGCTCTTCGTAGGCCTCGGCGCCACTGGTCGGCGTCCAGTGATCCGGTGGTAACAGTTCGGATTCCTCCTCGAATTCCGGGGGCACAAAGGTGCCCTCGACGAAGGTCGCTCCCGAATTGAATTGAACGGCTAAGTCCGACGAGCGATCGACCAACCAGGGTTCGTGCTCGATGCCGTAGGCCTCGAAGCCCAAAAGGTCGGCCATGATGGTGATCACACCCGAGGCCGATCCGAATTCGACGAAGCTGCTGGCCCGGTCGGTCAGTTGAGCCAGTGCTCGGTAGGCGCCGGGCTGGTCGCTGGGAATAAACAAGTGGAAGCGATCCTTCTCTCGCTCTCGAAAGGTACTCCAGATTTCATCGCCCTCGCGAATGAGCATTTCTAACTGCTCGGGCTGCATAGCTGGCTTTTGATTCATAAGAGCGGGGCGACTTCTTTATCAGCCCAAAGGTTAGCGCCGACGACGGCTCGAACCCGTTTGGAGATCACGTCGCCCAACCGGCGAATCCACATTGTCGAAAGCAGGCAGAATCAAAAGCTTGGGGTCGAGTGCATCCAGTGCTGCTTGAACGGTATCTGCCAAGGTCTGATTCTCGACTTGCTGAAGTGAAGCGAGCAACATCTGCGCGGTGGAGACAGGTGTCAATCCAAGTCCATCGAGACTAGCTGCGGCTTCGGACCGACGCTGAAAGCTACTCAGAATTTCAACTACTGCCGTTTCGAAATCCTGGCGTTCCAGCGATAAGCGTGCGAGCCCCGCCAACGCGAGAGCAATGTAATGATCGGCGCCGTTTTGTTCGCCATCCCCGGTATCCACCACCGTTCGCTCGAAGTGCGCAATGCCACGTATGTAGGCCGCTCGCGCAAGATCGGGCTGGCCACCGCGTCGATGAAACTCAGCGGTGACTAAGGACGCGTAGCCCGCGTACCACAGAAAACCGGGCGGGACATTGAGTCCCGACAATTTGGATTCATAAACAGATTCCAATTCTTCCAAGCCACCTTGCGCGATGACCCCACCGCGCAAACGCGCGTGTAGATCCCACGATTCCGGAAATCTCTGCAAACCGTTTTCAAGCACGAGCGCCGCTTGTTCAGGAACATTCAAGCTCCAGATGAAATCATAGTGCGCCACGACTTGCGCCACCGTTCCGTACGGGCTGTCGGCGAGCACCGTGTACGCCGCGTTGACATCGGTCAACCACTCAGGAGGCCAGGTGTTTTGATTGCGCTCGGCCATAAAGATCGAACGCTGTCGTGCTTGCGCAAACACCGCCAAGCAAGCCATGGCAGTCCACCCCTCAGCTCCAGGCGGCATCGATTTGGCGGCGGCCTCTGCTCGTTCATAACCAATGCGCCTGCGCCCAAGGTAAGTGTTCGCGAGGGCAATAATGGCATCGACTCGCCAATTGGATAAGCCCAGTTCTTCAGCGCGCTCTGCCGTTCGAAGGGCATCTTCAAAAAGCAACGAAGCGTACTTCATGGCTTTCGCACTACCGGGCGCAAGCAGTCCAGCATTGTCGGGATTGACGCCATACGAGAGGTACGCTTCGGCTAACTCCAGCTTAGAAGCCGCGTCCTCTGGGAATGCCTGCGACGCCTGGGCTTTGTACTCGAGTTGGGGATTCGCACGAGAGAGTCCGTTCACGATTTGATCACTGTTCCCGCGTACGCTCGCTTTGGACCAACTCGAAACGTCAACAGTTTGTGAACTTTGTCCAAGCCCGCGATGGACGACAGCCATGGTGCGCGCCTTTTGCGACGACTCGCCTAAGCGCTCGAGTGCTGCCACTAGAGCCTCACGCTCTTCAGCGGTTGTCGAAATGTTCAACGCTTCGATCAGCAAGTCCACCGATTGCACATCAGTGCTTTGAGCGATCGAAATTCGCGCGAGTCGAACCAAGTCGAGATCGAGATCGAAGAGCGCGAGCCGCAAAAGTCCCGGTTGCACAATCTCGGGTTCCGCGAGCATCTTTTCAAGAAGTGCCCGTCGCACGGAACGACTTCCGGCTCGATAGGCCTCTTCTACTTTTGTTCGATCGCTATTGTCACGACTTTCAACCAGGTCAAAGAGATCCTTTTCTATGTCGGGAACATCGGGAGGAGCGGGACGGTTCGCGATACCGGCTCGAATGGTTTCAAAAACAGAAGCCGTATCAAAGGCGTAGTAGACGTCGTAGGACTCGGCAAAAGCTCCCGACTCTTCGATTTCTACCATGACGTGTCGCGGAGCAACGCGCGTCCCTTCGAAAAATCCATCGAACAATCCCGGTTCAATGGCAATGTGCTCGCCGCAAGTGACTCCACCAAAGCGCGGACACAAAACACGCTGTCCATCCTCGTCGAAATCGCGAGGAGTGTGCCGATATACCGAAGCAATCACGGCGACATAAGGATCGTAGAGACTCGCCGTTTCCTCCCTGCGGTAGCGAATCCCCGCATAATGCTCGCTGGCAATCTCCCCATCCATGTTGACGCAAATCAAAATCGGCTTACCAGATTTTCGTGCCACATCGACGGCGTCTTCGAAGGTTCGCTGCCAGTCGACCAAGCAAGGCAAGGCCCAATCAGCTTCTGTGGGAGCGGGCCACATCGCCTCGCGCGAGCCCGGGGCCGGCTGCCCGGTCTGGGCCTGAAGCCCGATCGCAAATGCGAAGAGGTTCGCGAAGCAAATCGTCGCCCTGACGGAAGTGGATCTGACTAATGATTTGTTCATAGTTGGGTGGCCTTCAAGGCGCGTGAGACAGCAGCCTACTCACGGAACCGAGTTCAGCAAAGTCCGTAAAGCCGTTGAAAGCAGGCGAATTGACCTTGTAGCTAAATCTACCGACAGGAATACTCAAGCCTTGCTCACTGCGCTTCAAACTGAGCACTTCTCGGGCTCCTATGTTTTTCTCAACGCACAGATCATCGCTCGCCTTCGTTGTGCTGTTCGGTGTACTCACCAATACAGCGATTCCGACCGAGCTCGTGAGTGATTCTTCGCCTAGTTTCAGCCCTATTTCGCCAACTTCGCAAAACGCGCCCAAACTCAAGAACTCAAAGGATTGGGCCAACCTCGCCTTCGTTGAGTTTGACGATCTAGCTGGTCCTGTTTATGCAGGGCAATCGATTCAGTTGCGATTGATCTTCGGCATTGAATCGAACCTGGCTCGCAACGGCTTGCAACAACTGTTTCGCAAAGCACTCGATCTGCCCGTTCAAATCGATTCCTCCGCTCTCGGTTTGCGTGACTCCGACCAAGAAGATTTGAATTTCACCGTTGAAGCTCTGGATCTATCGACAATCGACGCCACTAGAGGTGGCCGTACTTTCGTGCTAAATGGCGAACTCGCCCGTTGCAAAGCTTTGGGACAGACAAGCCGCTCTGGCGTTGCCTTTGATCAATTTGAATACGTAAGTCGCGTCCAGGCCAAACGAGCCGGACTGCTGCATATCGAGGGGCCATCACTTCGCTTCGCCTATTCCAGCGAAACTCAAAAGGACCTTTTCGGCCGCCAAGTTCATGTCGATCGCATAGACGCCGAACTCACCTGCGCAGATTTTGCGTTTGTGATTGCGCCCTTGCCCGAGCGCGGTCGCCCACCCGAATTTACCGGAGCCATCGGACGCTTTGAAATCTCCTCAAGCGTGAGTGAGCGCGTCCTCGGACCCGCCGAACACTTCGATTACACCATCTTCATAACGGGCGAGGGAAACCTCAGCGAATTTGCGGCACCACGATTTGATTGGAAGGGCTTTCACTCTTTTGGAGTTCAAGACACCACATCGAAAGATGAGCGCAGATTTCGATACGACTTATTACCCGATGGAGTTGGAGAGCTCGAGTTAGAAAGTGAAAGCTTCGTTTACTTCGATCCGAGCCCGCCGGGCACTTATCGAACCATTCAGTTACCGGCCACGAACATTCGAGTGCGCCCAGAACTGGTACCACCGAACGCGATCGAATCCGTGTCCCCCGTCGATTCTAAATCACCGTCTCAAAGTCACGCACGGAAGCTCTGGATTGGCGGTTGCGTGGCAATTGCGCTGTTCTGGTTCGGCCGCCGAGCTTTTCGATCAAGCGGTGCCTAAGCGCCCAATTCGACGCTGATGAATTCGCAGGGAATTGTTCCGTTTTGAACATCCTTTTGCCTGCCGCTGGGTAAGCCTAATAGCGGACGCAGCTCCGGATTGCCCAGAATCATGGACAACTGGTACCCCGCACAATCCTCGAAGAGCTTTTGCCCGAAGTCGCGGTAAAGCGACTGGAGTTCACGCTCATCTCCGACGCGAATTCCATAGGGCGGATTGGTCACAATCGCCGCGTTCCAACCCGGTTTAGTTTTGAACTCACGCGCATCCCGTCGCTCAAATTGAATCATGTCCGCAAGTCCAGCCGACTCAGCATTTTGCTTGGCGCCTGTCACCTGTTCCGGGTTTTCGTCGGAGCCGTAGATCTTCAGTTTTAAAGGACGTGCTTCTCGCGCCAGTTCCTTGGAACGAAAGCTCGCGTAGGCTTTGGCGTCGTGACCGGGCCAGCTTTCAAAGCCGAATTTACGCCAACTCCCCGGGGCAATATTCGCTGCGATAAGACCGGCTTCAATGGCGAGTGTTCCCGAGCCTGAAAACGGATCAATAAATGGCGAGCGACCATTCCAACCCGACAACAACACCATGGCTGCCGCCAGAGTTTCCGAAATCGGTGCGATGCCCTGGTGCTTTCGCCAACCGCGCTTGTGCAAACTGCCACCGGAGGTATCCACCGAAATCGTGGCTCGGTCTTTGTAGATGTGCGCGTGTATTCGCAAATCGGGTTTATCAACCGATACGGACGGACGCACACCTGTCTTGTGCCGAAACTGATCGACAACCGAGTCCTTCACGCGTTGACCGATAAAGTGCGTGTGGAAGACTTCGGAGTCCTTCGATTGTGCGTCGACGAACAGCGTTCCCTCCGGAGTAATGAAATCGCTCCAATCAACATTCGCGGCGCCTTTGTACAACTTGTCCGCATCCTCGGCATCGAAACGAGCCACCCGCAGAAAAATTCTGACTGCTGTACGCAACCAAAGATTCGCTCGCCAAATATCCTCAATGCCGCCTTCAAAGTAGATCCCGCCGACTTGGCGCTCGACTTTGCTGAGCTTCAAATCACGAGCTTCAGAGTGCAGGACAGATTCAAGGCCAGGTGCACAACTGGCAAAGAGTACGAAACGTTTGGACTTCATTTTTTTTGGGTTATTTGCGAACCGCAACTAGCGATGGTGTGGCGTGGCGTAAATTCCGCTTGGATCGGACGGCGGCGATGCGGGTTTCGAGAGTTCACCACCGGTCAATCCGCTAACTCCACCTCGCCTGGGGTCACTAACGGCAACGGGAAGGCCATCCGGTTGCAGCCAGATGGCTTGAACACTGGAGCGCGATGGCATGTGGCGAATTTCGTGACCGCGAGTTTCAAGATCAGCCAAAATCTCGTCGTTCCAGCCCTCCTCGAAATAGGTCCAGTTGGGACGCCATTGCTGATGCAAGCGTGGAGAGCGAACGGCATCACCAAGGCTTTGCTCCTGAACCAAGAGGCGCATGATGACTTGAAATACTGCGCTGATGATCCTTGGACCGCCAGGCGCTCCAATCACGAGTGCGACTCGGCTGCCGTCCTTGCGAAGTATGGTGGGCGTCATCGATGAGAGCGGACGTTTGCCCGTTGCAATCGAATTGGCGGTGCTTCCGACTAGGCCAAAAGCATTGGGGATACCCGCGAGAATAGAAAAGTCATCCATCTCGTTATTCAGAAGAATGCCGATCTCCCCCACCATGACTCCGCTGCCAAACATTCCGTTGAGCGTCGTAGTCAAACTAACCGCATTGCCCTCCGCATCGAGAACCGAAAGGTGCGTCGTTTCGGAGGGTTCGGCGCTCTCCACGCTTTTTTTCGCGATTGTCGGCATCGGTTGCACGTCTGTGCCGGCCATCGAATTGATTTCGATACGACGTTTGGCAATCCACTCCGAAGACAGGAGTTGTTCGAGCGGGACCGTCGCAAAGGGTGGATCGCCAAGGTGCTCCGCTCGATCGGCAAAGCCCATTCGCAAGGCCTCAATCCACCAATGAGTGGCTTTCGCGCTCAAACCAGATTCATCGCTAGCCACTTCCGCATCCGGTTCGAGAGCCAATTGCCGCTCCGTATCGAGTGGAAATCCATCCAAGATTCGGAGCGCTTGCAAGAGCACGACACCGCCGGAACTCGGCGGTGGCATCGAGACGATTTCGTAACCGCGAAACCAACCCGCGAGCGGCGTTCGCCACCTCGCTTCGTAATTTTCTAAATCCGCAAGTGTGATCAAGCCCCCACCGCGTAGCATCTCATTCGCGATCGCCTGTCCAACCAAGCCACCGTAAAAGCCCGCGGGACCTCGCTCCGCAAGACGTTCGAGCGTATCGGCCAGTGCGGGACGACGCAAAATGGTGCCCGCTTCCTTGGCTTTGCCCAATGGATAGAAAACTCTCCTGGCCGCAGGAGAATCGGACATTTGCTCCCGAATCTGCGGGACGCGCAAATGGTGAGCCAGCCAAGGATCCACGGTGAAGCCCTCTCGAGCCAACGCAATCGCGGGGGCACACAGTTCTTTGAACGGCATCGTTCCGAGCTCATCCGCCAATTTCCAAAGGCCTGCGGGAACACCCGGAACGCCAACGGCAAGGTGTCCAAGTTTGGACAGTTCAGCATCGAACTCTCCATCCACGTGATAGCTGTCGGCGCTCAATCCACTCGGAGCCACTTCACGGAAATCGAGAGCTTGGGGCGATCCGGTGCCATGCGGAACCCAAAGCGCGAAACCGCCACCGCCTAGTCCGCCCGCCTGTGGGTAGACCACCGATAAAACCAGAGCGGTTGCAACGGCTGCGTCGGCAGCATTCCCTCCGTCTTCGAGAACCTTCAAACCCGCTGCCGTTGCGAGCGGGTGCTCGCTGACCACAGCTCCGTGTTTGGGGCGCGGCTCCTCAAATTGTTCTTCACCAATCGGAAGGGCTGCGCAAGCCCAAGTGAGAATCAAGAACGACGCGTAAAGACACGCTCGTAAACCCCTCACCCCGTATCGAATCAAATCAGTAGAGCTTGCTAGTCGCCAATCAAAGATTCCGTTCACAGTTCGAGCTGCTCACCCTCGCTGATTTCCTCAACCGTTACGCCTCGCTCACGCATGTACTCCACGGCCTTTAAAATGGCAGCGTCTTCGCCCTCAATTTCGACGGCCAGCAAAGCCATCTGCTCCGTGATACTGGCCGCGCGAATGTTCGGAACCACTCCAAACTTAGCGTGCAGCGTGTGGCTCACGATCGGCTCTTTAATCAGGTCTTGGGGGAAGGTGCAAAAATACTTGGCGATGGCCATGGCTAGATCTCTTGTAGTCGGCAAGGAAGCCGATAACTATTTGGGTCGTTCAGGAGCTTGATGATCGCGAACGAGCGAGGAAAATTCCCAGGCACCCAATCAAGAGAACGATCGGTGCTGAGACTTTTCCATCAAAGGGACGCCGGCGGTCGGAGAACCACTCAGTGCCCGCAGCAGTATAAACGCATCGATGCCGCATCCAGTCCACACCGGCGGTTTCGACCAGCAAAGTCACCGGAGAAGCGTCAAAAAGTTGTGAAGCCAAGGCCGGGGACCGTTGCCCCACGGTTTGCTCACCCAACAAGTTTGCATTTGAACCGCCGGATACTGGCAGCCAGGCCAGCAGGCTCATCACGCAAAGTCCGAGGCCCGCATTTCGATAGGAATTGCCGCTGGCGAAAGCCCCGATGGTCGATCCAACTAGGAATAAACCACACCAGGCCATCGCCGCCCAGGCCGGATCGGGCAAGCCCGCATTCGAATCCATTTCGAGGTAGGCCAGCGCGATCATCCAGATTCCCGGCGCCACGAGGCCGAAAGGCCAGGGTCGTAGGCCCTCTGCTCGGGTGAAAATTCCGACGGGCAGGGCGAGAACCGCGATCCAGGCCAACCAAAGAATCGAATCGTCGTATCCGGCTAGCAGCGGCAAGGCGCCGATCGCAGAGCAGCCAAAGGCGATCAATAGCGGCTGTAAATGACTCCCAGGCTCGTCGGTGACCGGCTCATTTTTGAGCATGTCCTGCAACAGAAGCTTGGCCTTTGTCTTTTGGTCTTCAGCAGGTTCCATGTACTTGTTGATTAGCGCCTTCCGACCAGAGCGCACACGCATCATAATCACAGGCACGTATGTTAGCCCGAAGACAACCAATCTCATTCTGTTTTGCACTCCTATCGAGCCTCCTGCTGATTGCCGGTTCGACGATTTCGTGCGGCCCCAGCGCGCCGGCCAAAGACGACATCCTGTTGATCAGCCTCGACACTTTGCGCTCGGATCATTTGTCCAGCTATGGTTACAGGCGTGAGACCAGTCCTTTTCTGGACAAGCTCGCCAGCGAGGGTGCGCGCTTTGCAGAAGCCCATTCCTCCGCGAGCAACACGGCACCGAGCCACATGAGTTTGCTGACGGGGCTCGATCCGCTGGCCCACGGAATTCGCCCCGTGGGTGGTGCCAGAGAAAAAGTCACTGGACTCTCACCCCGCTCACCCATCCTCGCCGAGATACTGAAATCGGTCGGATATCAAACCGTTGGCATCGCGGACAACGGTTATGTGATGACGTCGATGGGATTCGATCGCGGCTTCGAATACTTCGACAACCAACGCACCAGCCTGCCGCAAAAGTTGACCATGCTCTCGGTCAAGCTCAAGGAAGTCGATCCGGATAAGCCGCTGTTCGTTTTCTTTCACACCTACGAGCCGCATGCGCCCTACTTGCCGCCGCCGCCCTTCCACGGCCGTTTCACATCCGAAAGTTACACCGGCCCCTTTCGCAAACGCTATGACGATTTGGCGAGCCTGCCCGTTCATGTCGCCTGGAAACAGAAAGGTGACTTTCTAAAAACCTGGGAAGGTATGTCGGAAGTCGACCTCGACTTTCTACGCGGACTTTATGACGAAGGCATCGCCTATACCGACAGCCGTATCAAACGGCTTTGGTCGATTTGGTCACGTAGGCGCAATCCTGAGAAAACGCTTCTAATCATCGTTTCGGATCATGGCGAAGGCTTTAACGAGCATGGCCAACTGGGTCACAAGTACGGCTTGTACTCTGAACTGCTGCGCGTTCCGTTGATCGTGAGAGGGCCAGGCATTCAACCGATCGTGATCGAGCAACCCGTGAGCTTGACCGACGTGGTTCCGACCATTCTCGATTACTTGCAACTGCCTAGCAGCACGATGCAGGGCGAATCGTTTTTATCGCTGATGCGCGGCAACGATTCGGAATCCCAACGGTTCGCAGTGAGTCAACTCAATGCCAAGCGAGGTCTACACGACTCAATCGTTAGTGACAATTTGCACCTCATGCGGTGGAACCGTCCCGAGGGCAATAAGCTCGATCTATTCGATAACACGGTAGATCGAGCTGAAAAGGTAAACTCGGCTGATGCGCGCAAGGCGGATGTCACTCGCTTGGAGAAAACTTTGGAGCAACGGCGCGAATTGGGCGAAACGCATCACGAGCGTTATCCGAACCTCGTGAATGGTGAACTTTCCGAACAGGACCGAGTCGATTTAGAAGCGCTTGGCTATACCGATGGCCAAGGCTACATCGAGCCTGACGAAGACGAATAGTAAGCCGTAGCGATCCGACCTCCGCTAATAGAGGTCGTCTACGAAGTCTTCGTGATCATCCAGAAGTATTTCGTCGTCACCCTCTTCTGGAGCTAGGTCGGTGAACTCGAAACCGAACCGGCACTTGCCCTCGGCCATTCGCCTCGCCCAAGCCAAACTGCCCGAGCGTTCGATAATTTTGGCGCCTTGACGCATTTGCAGTGAAAACGGCAGATCGCCACCGATTTCAAAGCACACACCACCGGGCGAAAGGTCCACGCCGCGTGCTTCCACTTCATCAAAGTCGCCCGTAAACGAGAACGTTCCCACAAACGGCTTCCGCTCTTCGCGTGGATTCACTTCGGCCCAAGCTTTGCCGTTATTTGCGTCGTAACGGACCAAGTCTTTCTCGAGCTTCGCGAGCCGCTCGCGCAGGAAATCGATTTCGAGAATCAGGTCGTCTTTAAGCTGGGGCAGTTCTTGCATGGGATTACTGACGGTTCGGAAGAGGGAGATGCGTTCTCTCTCTCTCAACGGCCGTCAGTGGACATTCACTAAAGCATGCTTTTGATTTCTAGCACGCTTGAGCGAATGAAAGTTCCAGGCTCAGCTCAATCGCCGGGCTTGTTCGCCTTGCCGGTGTCCGTTTTCGTCGATGTGGAATCTTTTTCCGCTTTGGAATCAGCACTCGTCGCGGCGTCTGGAGCCACCGATCCATCCACATCCATCGAAGATCGGAACTCGGAAAAGTGCGCATCCAAGCGCTTGTCAAGGTTTCCCCAATAGGCCGCTCCGGCCGCATTGAAGGTGAACAGCACAACGGCTATGACGGCTGTTCGAATCCAAATGACGGGGTTGTTCCACCACGCAATGGGTTGAGGCAATTCGTCTTCGCCTCCATCGAGGAAAATCATCCGATTGTCCAGTTCACGCACCCGGCCTTCGAGACGCGATTTCTCCTCGCCCAGCTCTTCAAGTCGACGTTCCTGATCCTCAACCACGCCTTCCAAGCGCGCGCGGACTTCACGTTCCCCCAAGAGACGCTTTCGCAAAACCATGATCGAGCGGCGCGCTTTATCGCGTTCCGTCTCGAGCTTGGTCGAGGATTGCTCGAGCTCGTTCACACGCTCGCGTTCTCCAGGATCCTCACCGTGGAGTACGCGCTCCAAATCCTCCACCGCAGCCTCGGAAAGCTCCGGATAAGCCCGAATCAGCTCATCTCGCTGCACCCCCGCAACAATGCGACGATCGCGCACCATGCGCGTCGTGTTGAGCGTTCCGCGTTGGATACGCTGCCTGAGTGCTTGAACCGAAACGCGAGCCAGACGGGCAGCTTCCGTGACGGTGTACATGGTGTCGGAACTTTCAGTGGTGCTCATATCAAGTGGAATAGGCAGGACTCAAATGGGCTGACGTACGCGAAACGCCGGCCGCGAGACCTTGCCAATGAAGGGTTGGCAATTGGTGCGGTGAGATCAAGCCTTAGCATGCCTGCCCGGGTTCGAATCTCATTACAGAAAGATCGCGAACATTCAAATTGTGCCTGGGCCAGGCTTTTCTCATCTCAAACAGAACACTAGCCCGAATTATTCATGAACACGCGGACCAAACACCATGAACGACCGGCACTGCCGGTCTATTGGTTCCTGCTGGCACTTTGCAGATACTGGCGTCCTCGACGACCTTACAAGGTCGTCTGCGGGGGCAAGTATCTGCAAAGTGCCAGCAGGAACCAATTCGAGGCGTTTTGCCTCGCGGTTCATGAATAATCCGGGCTAGAGCCCTCCCGAGATCGCCCGGCCACTTCAGATGAAAGCAAGCACCACAAGTGCACGGCCCACTTCTCACGGTGGGCGCAAATTGCAAAGTGCTAGCGAAGGAGGTCGCTACCGGAGGAAACGGCTCCGGTAGCAACGATTGGAGTTGTCGCTCGACGGAAAGCTTCCGGCTAGGAGAGCGTGAACGCGCTGACCATTTCCTGCAGCTTGTTGGCCATAATCGATAGCTCCGTCGCCGAAGTCTCGATTCCGGAGGCGCCCCGCGAAGTCTCGGACGCAGCGTGCCCCACGCCATCGATATTCCTCACGATTTCCTGAGTACCTTCGTTGGCATCCGCGACATTGCGGGACATCTGATTGGTCGTCGCCGTTTGCTCTTCCACAGCGCTAGCGATCGAGCCCTGGATTTCGTTGATCTGCTCGATGATTACGCTGATCTTTGCGATTGCCGTGGCCGATTCTTCGACGTTGTTTTGGATGGCTTCGATCTTTTGACTGATGTCTTCCGTCGCCTTGGCGGTTTCCTTGGCGAGTTCCTTGACCTCGCTCGCTACGACTGCGAAGCCCTTGCCGGCGTCGCCCGCGCGCGCGGCTTCGATGGTCGCGTTGAGAGCGAGCAGGTTCGTCTGCTGAGCGATCGAGGTGATGACTTTGACCACTTGACCAATTTCAAGGCTGCTCTGGCCAAGCTTGCCGACAGTCTGGTTTGTACATTCCGTGACCTCGACGGCTTCGTTTGCGATCTCAGCGGCGCGGGTCGCGTTGGCAGCAATTTCTTTGATGCTGGCACTCATCTCTTCGGTGCCCACAGAAACCGTTTGCACGTTCTCAGCAACACGTTTCGATGCTTCTGTCACGACGCCAGCTTGTGCGCTGGTTTCTTCGGAGTTTGCGCTCATGACCTGACTAGTAGCGCTGAGTTCCTCTGAAGATGCAGCCAGCGACTGCGCATTCTCAACGACACCGTGAATGGCCTCGGACATGTTTTTAACCGCCTGATTAATGCTGTCCTTGATCACGGCATAGTCACCCTCGTAGTCCCCGAGAACCGTTTTCGTTAGATCGCGATTCGCCATCGCTTGAAGCACGGTCGTGGCTTCATTGATCGGAGCCATGATGGCCGAAAGCAGACCGTTGACGCCTTCAACCAAATCCTTGAATTCCCCGGTAAACTCGCTGGTATCCGCACGCGCGTTCAAGTCTCCGGCACGTGCGGCGGAAACAAGTTTGGCAATCGCGGTGTTCGAATCCATGGCCTGCTTCCGCGCCTCGGCCTGATCGGTAATGTCAGTGGCATACTTGACGACCTTAAAGGGTTCGCCATTGAGGTCGTGAATCGGATTGTACGAGGCTTGAATCCAGACTTCCTTGCCGCCCTTTCCGATGCGTTTGAATTCATCAGCAACGTACTCGCCCCGGTTCAATTGCTCCCAAAAGTTCTTGTACTCGGCGCTTACTCCATAAGCCGCCTCTACAAACATGCTGTGATGAGCGCCTTTTATTTCAGCCAAGGTGTAGCCCACGACGCTTAGGAAGTTTTCGTTAGCGCTGATGATCGTGCCGTCCATGTTGAACTCGATCACGGCTTGCGCTTTGCCGATCGCTTCGATTTGACCCGAAAAGTCGGCGTTATTCAGCTTTTGAGCCGTTACGTCAGTCGCGAACTTAACAACCTTGAAGGGCACGCCGTTGAGGTCGAGAATTGGATTGTAAGAGGCTTGAACCCAAACTTCCTTGCCTCCATTGCCGATGCGCTTGAATTCATCAGCGACGTATTCGCCTCGGCCCAACTTCTTCCAGAACGCCTGATACTCATCGCTTCGGCCGTACGTCTCTTCGACGAACATGCGATGGTGCTCGCCCTTTATCTCAGGCAACGAGTATCCCACAACGCTGAGAAAGTTTTCGTTCGCATCGACAATCGTGCCGTCCATGTTGAACTCGATCACGGCTTGCGCTTTGCCGATCGCTTCGATTTGACCCGAAAAGTCGGCGTTATTCAGCTTTTGAGCCGTTACGTCGGTGGCATATTTTACGACGCGGAAGGGCTTGCCGTCGGGGTCGAGAATCGGATTGTAAGAGGCTTGAATCCAGACTTCCTTGCCACCCTTACCGAAGCGCTTGAACTCTTGAGCCACGTATTCGCCAAGGTTCAGCATTTGCCAAAAGGCCTTGTACTCCTCACTGCGAGCGTAAGCCTCATCAACAAACATGCAGTGATGCTGTCCCTGGACCTCAGACAGCGAATAGCCCACCACATTCAGAAAGTTGTCGTTCGCGCTGACGATCGTGCCATCCATTTGGAACTCGATAACCGCCATAACCTTGTCGATGGCCTCGATCTTGGCAACGTTTAGATCGTGGTCAATCTGGCTATCTTTGAGCACTGCTGAATTGGGAAAGTTCGTTATCGTCATTTTATTTATCGCTTGATTTGCTGTACGGTTGAGCGGTCCAAAGGTCTTGGAGGCCTGAACGAGCAGGCTTCACGTCTAATGAGGTTGGCTACGCAATCCTCCGTACAAGTCTTTCGTTCGGGCCTAGAGCATCCCTTGAGAACCATAACCCCCGCGTTCACAATTGGTTCAACTATGAGAATGGTGCTCCACGGGCGTAGGGCGTGCTTGAGTGCTTCTCGAATTCGAGGACGGCCTCTCTTGCTGAATTAATGCGCAAATCGCTCGGTCGGAATTTGACAGCATCGAGATTCAGCGCGTGAACTCGAACAGAGTCTCGGTTTACACGTCACTTTTCGCGGTCGTCGAACACGATCCCCTGTCGCTTCTCGACGGGACTGACAACGAATGACGTTCGCTTCTGCTGCCTAGCTGCGCATCCAGTTTTAGTTGCTGAACGCCAAACACTTTGGGTTATTGGAAGTAGGAGCTGGGCGCATTCGAATTGGAACAGGGCTAGCTCGGATCATTAAACACCCGGGTAAGGGACGAGCTTCTCAACGGCGAATTCTTCATCGGACTGTAAGCGTGCGGTGACCCCATGGTTCGCGCCGCTTGAACGACAATCCTAATTGCCGGCGATGACCGTCCAACAAAGGGGGTCGTTACGCGAACAGAAGAAGAGCAAAGGCCACGGCCGCGCAGCTTTCCCGCCGCATCTCGTTCCGAAGTGATCATGCTCGACGTTCCGGAGGATTAACGTCTTGGCCCGGACTACGGCAAAGTGATGGCCTTCGTCGGTACCGATACTTGCGAACGCGGACACATCATTCCGGCAAGGATGATGGTGCGCCGATACGAGCGAGCGAAGTACGCTTGCTCCGAAGGACACGCGGTACACACAGCGAAGATGCCACCGTCGTTCATCGACAAAGGCAAGTACGACATATCGGTTTACGCGCACCTGGC
This sequence comes from Planctomycetota bacterium, assembly GCA_047639415.1. Classification (GTDB taxonomy): domain Bacteria; phylum Planctomycetota; class UBA1135; order UBA1135; genus OFTM34. Next base: position 29,537 of record JBLINP010000001.1, read on the forward strand.
GGTGGCGAAGTACGGCGATCAGCAGCCGTTGAATCGCTTAGAAGGCATCTATAAGCGCAATGGCTTCACTCTGCCGAAGTCCACGATGTCGTCGCCGAACCGATCGTGCAACAGATGCGAGAGGAACTTCGAAGCGCAGCGATCTTGCATGCGGATGAAACGCCGACAGCCGTTCCGCTAATGCGTGCAATCGGCCGGTGGTTCTGAATCGTATGCGCAGTCAATCGACGAGCGGAACACCGCAAACTGAATGACACGAGTCCTGACTCGCTTCGCGGCGAAGTGAGAACGCGCCGAACCAAATCCTGCTTGAACGAATCCTTGAACTCGCATACACGTTGCGCGAACAACCATCGACGCTTCCAAAAAGCGCTCTCGGCAAAGCGCTTACATACTTAGTCAATCAATCGGCTCCGCTGACGTTGCTGCTCGATGAACCTGCGATGGAAATCCATAACAACAACGCCGAGCGGGCGTTGCGTCACCTGGTGATCGGCCACAAAATCTGGCTGTTCTTCGGAAGCGAACGCGGCGGGAAGATGGCCTTGAGCCTCTTCTCGTTGATTGCGACGAGCAAAGCGTTGGACATCAATCCCGAGGCTTATCTCGAAGACGTGATCACGCGAGTGAACACGGAGACAGCAATCGAGAAGCTCACGCCCTGGGCGTGGGCGGCGGAAAACGGTACTCAACGGAGCTGAAACAGCAAACTGACGCAGGCAACGGTCAACCGACATGGGTTCACCGGACGGTTACCCTGTTGGATCTGATTCTCGGTCAAAAATGGTTTTTGAACGATGCGTGCTCGGCCGCTTCGCCGAATTCGCTCGTAGTGTTTTCCGCACAGCGCCACGACGGGAACGTCAATCGCACTGCGATTGGGCGTCGCGATACCGGCGTCCTTCTTGCGGATCTTCCGACCCCCAATCTGCTCAACCGACTTGACGAGCTCAGGGCTCTGAAGGATTGCGCGCGTGTACGCAGGAGAATCGTCGCCGCATAGAAAGCCGACGCCAATTGACGCGCGGTCGTTGGAGGCTTTGGTCTGACTTCGCTTCAACGTGAGGGTTTCAGAACTCACAGCCTTGGCTAACGCTCAACACGGCTCTATCGATTGCATCGATAGAGCGAGCTCGGCTGAAACCTCTAAGCCTGACTCTCGCAAAATCGGATATTTTGGCGATACGAATATTGGAGGCGGCACCCGGACTTGAACCGGGGAATCTCGGATTTGCAATCCGACGCCTTAGCCACTTGGCTATGCCGCCCTTTGAGCCAGACAGGATACCGAGGCTTGGTTCCTGTGCAAGAGCTAGCCAGCCCTTCTGAATCTTGAACTCGCTGACTTCGCGTGGGTCTTTCGCTGGTCGCTGAAGATGCGCCCTCAATCCCCAGTCAACTCTAGACGCGCGCATCAGATCTCGGCAATCTCTCACTCACACGTCGGGGATATGGCGGAATTGGCAGACGCATCGGACTTAAAATCCGAAGGTAGCAATATCGTCCGGGTTCAAGTCCCGGTATCCCCACCACCATCGCCTTGGAGTTAGCGCGCTCCCGCCGAGCCCTCAACTGCCTCGAGCCGACTTTCATTGCGGGCAGGAGTCACCACCGAACCGGCGAGGATTGGACGTCCGGATACGATCCAGAGCGTCCGAGCAGTCGCTTCTCCGCGCCAATAAAAAAGCGAAGCTCGGAACGATGTCCAAGCTTCGCTTTGTGATTCAGGGGGCGCGCGGACACAGAGCTATTCGCCCCGCGAGTAACGCGACCAGCGATAGATCAATCGCGTTCGTCGATGGGCGTGTACTCGCCGCCGTGGCCACCCATGTAGACCTGCGCGGGACGGAAGAGCTTGTTGTCTTCCATCTGTTCGCGCCAATGCGCCAACCATCCGGAGATGCGTGCGATCGCGAAGACCGGCGTAAAGACGTCGGTCGGAATGCCAAGCTTTTGATAGACGATGCCACTGAAGAAATCGACGTTGGGGTAGATGCCCTTGTGACCGAGATGCTTCGTTACTTCTTCTTCGAGACGCGTGGCGATCGAGTAAACCGGCGTCGTGCCCAGTTGATCGAACAGTGCACGCACCAAATCTTGAAGAGCGATCGCGCGGGGATCCTTGACGGAGTAAACGCGGTGGCCGAAGCCCATGATCTTGCCTTTGGTTGCGAGCTTATTCGCTACCCAAGCCTCGACCTGATCCGCGCTACCGATTTCCTCCAATGCTGTGAGCACACGCTCATTCGCACCACCGTGAAGCGGACCGGTCAGTGAACCAATCGCGCCACTGCAAACCGTGTAGGGATCTGCTTCGGTGGAAGCAATCACTCGCGCCGTGAACGTCGAGGCGTTCATGGTGTGGTCGGCGTGGAGCACGAGGCACACATCGAGAATGCGCGTGGCGATTTCATCGGGACGCTCGCCCGTCATCATCCACAGAAAGTTTCCGGCCGTGTCGAGATCGTCAGCCGGCTCGGGCAACTTACGCCCGGTTCGACCGGCATGGAACGCTGCGACCAACACAGGCGTTGCCGCGATCAAACGAACGCAGGCATCTTCAGCGTCGCCACTCTCGCTCCAGGCTTCGACTCCGCCGTGCAGGCCGAGTGCTGCCAAGCCCGCTTGCAACGCGCCCATTGGGTGACCGTCGGACGGAAAGTTTGCGATGGATTCGATCAGGCTCGCCGGCAATCGACGTGCTTGACGCAGTCGTCCTCGAAAGAATTCGAGTTCGGCCGCCGTCGGCAATTTGCCGTGCATCAACAGCCAACTGACCTCCTCGAAATTGCTCTTCGAGGCCAATTCCTCGATTGGAATGCCGCGATATTCGAGAACGCCAATTTTGCCGTCGATGTAACTAATCGCCGATTCAGCGGCGGGAATGCCGGCCAGTCCGGGAACCAATTCTGTCATTTGTAAGCTCACCAATTACCTCTTGATCTACGATCGTGTCGCTAAATACTGAACCAATAATCGCGCACCAACACCAGAGCCCATCGAACCACCGACCCAATCGCGATTGTCTGAACCCCAAGCCGCGCCGGCGATGTCGATGTGACTCCACTCGGTGTCATCGACGAACTTGGCTAGGAATGCCGCACCCGCTGACGAGCCTGCGCCCTGTCCCGCATTGATGTTGGCGATGTCCGCCACTTTGCTCTTCAAGTGTCTTTTGTGAGCATCGAGCAGAGGCAACGGCCAGACTTCTTCGCCGGTTTCTTTACCCGCAGCGATCAAGTCATCACGCAAGGAATCGCTGGTCGGGAAGATGCCCGAAAGCTCGTGTCCCAGACCGACGACAACCGCACCCGTCAAGGTGGCTAGGTCGAGCATCGTGTCGGGCTTGACTTTCTTGAGCGTGTAGCAGATTGCGTCGGCCAAAATCAGTCGGCCCTCGGCGTCGGTGTTGAGGACCTCAATCGTCGTACCGTTCATGGCCGTGACGACATCGCCGGGCTTGGTCGCATTGCCATCAATGAGATTCTCGGAAGTCGCAACGATGCCGTGCACTTCGTGGTCGCAACCGATGGCTGCTAGCGCGTGCATGGCGCCCAGGACCGCGGCGCCACCGGACATGTCATACTTCATGTCCCACATTTTATGAGCAGGCTTGATACTGATTCCACCGGCGTCAAAGGTCAGGCCTTTACCGACGAAGGCGATCTTGCCCTTGGACTTGCCTTTCGGCTTGTAGGTCAGATGGATCAAAAAGGCAGGCTCGACAGAACCTGCGGAAACCGAAAGCAGTGAGCCCATGCCGAGCTTCTTCATGTCGGCCTCGGTTAGAGCTTTGCAGGTGACTGCAGTGGAACTCTTAGCGATCTTCTTGGCGGCAGCAACCATGTCGCGCGGACGCATGCGGTTGCCGGGCTCGTTTTGGAGATCACGAGTGAACATGTTGGACACTGCGAGCGCTGCTCCGCGCTTGGCACCTGCCGCAAACTTCTTGCCCGGACCGTAAGCCGTCGTGGACTTGAGCATGGCTGCCTTTTGCTTGCTGCGCGCTGCATCAAACTTGTAGGTCCCCATTACTGCGCCTTCGGCGATGGCACAACCAGTGCGCTCTTCACCAAGGGCCTTGCTCACAGCGGCAGGACAGATGATTCCAACGGAAGCCAAACCGAGAGCTTCTGCGCGCTTGGAGCCAATCGCTGCCGCACGACGCAGACTTTCCGGCGTCACTTTCTTGAGTTCACCGAGACCAACGGCCATCACTCGCAGACCGTGTCCGCTGCCCGTGTCGGTGACGGCTTTTTCATTGGCGTTGCCTTTGAAGTTTTCGAAAGCGTGCTTTGCCACACTGAGGCCCTTGGGCAGCTCAAGCTTTTTGCCTTTGAGGGCGAATACGACGAACAAGTCGGACTTAGTAACCGGCTTGGCCGAGTCTTTTGCGCTGAATTTCATGTAGCAGAGTCTTCTTAGAGAAGTTGAACTTTGGAGTGGAAAACTAAAGGGGTGGGATAAATGTAGCGGGAGCACTTTGTAGCGCGCTGTTACATATCGATGTACTTGGGACCGCCGCCGCCTTCGGGGACAGTCCACTCAATGATTTGGTAGGGATCCGCAACGTCGCAGGTTTTGCAATGCACACAATTGCTGGCATTGATAAAGACAGCGCTCGTTTCAGGCTCACCCGGTTCAGGTGCAGGCCATTCGTAAACGGCTGCAGGACAAAAGTCCTTACACGGGTTCCCGTATTCTTCGGTGCACTGCGGGTGACAAACCGAGGTGTTCGTAATCACGAGGTGCGAGGCTTGATCCTCTTCGTGCACGGCGCCGGAGTGATAGACGTCGGTGAGCTTGTCCATGCTCGCCGTGTCATCGAAAGTCGGCTTGCTCAACTGAGACTTGGAAACCGGTCCCGTCGTTTCATGATCTTCAGCGCTGCGCCTGCGCGCAATCAAACCGCGACCACCGGTGATCATTTGCAAGCCGATGTCGAGAACGGCCGCGAAGAAGCCCGACTGAAAAGCCTGGCGGAAGTTTCGAACCCTGTAAAGTTCCTTCTTCGCCCAGGAATCTTCGAATCGACGAGTGTATCCGGCCAAACCCGCAGCGCTGGTATCGTTTTTCTCGAGCGCTTCGACGATTGCGTCGGCAGCCAGCAGGCCCGATTTGATCGCCAAGTGAATGCCCTTCAGCCGCGACATGTTGACGAAGCCAGCGGTGTCGCCAACCAGAACACACCCGTCGCCTTGAAGTTTGGGCATCGCCCAGTAACCGCCACCCGGAATCGTCTTGGCGCCATAACGCACGACTTTCCCGCCCGCCAAATGCTTCGCCACCACAGGGTGCTGCTTCCACTCGACGAACATCGCGTGCGGATCGAGTTTGGCATCGCTGTGATCAAGCCCAACGACGTAACCGATCGAAATGCGATTGTTGTCGAGTCCGTAGATCCAGCCTCCGCCGTAACCCTTGGTGCCGAGCGGCTCGCCGCCGGTGTGCATCACCGATCCCATGAACGCCTTCGCGCGCTCTTCGGGGATCTCCCAGATCTCTTTGATACCCGTCTCGTACAGCTGGTGGTTGGCGTCCGCATCCAACTTCAGCTTCTTGATCAAACCCTTCGCGAGCGAACCGCGCGTGCCTTCACCGAAGACCGTAACGTCGGCCTTCACATTCATGCCCGGTTCGAAAGTCGGCTTCTTCTCGCCGCTCTTCGCGACACCCGCATCACGGGTCTGAACTCCGACGACACGATCGCCCTCGTACAGAACTTTCGCCCCAGCGAAGCCGGGGTAAACCTCGACACCAAGCGCTTCGGCTTGATCTTTCATCCAGCGCACGACGCGGTACAAGCTCACAATCACATTGCCGTGATTGTTGAATGTGGGCGGACAAAGCAGCCCCTTCAAAACGGTGCTGCCACCGTTCTTCTTCAGGATCTCAAGCCAGTCGTCTTTGACTTCGGACTCGACGGGAAAATCCAAGTCGCGCCAATCGGGAAAGAGCTCTTCGATTCCGCGCGGGTCCATCACTGCGCCGGACAGAGTGTGGTACCCAATGTCCTCGGCTTTCTCGAGAACGAGGACGGTCTTGTCGTCCCAGCCCTTTTCCTTGAATTGCCGCTGAAGTGAGATCGCACAAGCGAGGTTGGCCGGACCTGCGCCGACGAGCAGCACATCGACTTCGAGCTCATCGCGCTCAACGCCGGATACATTCAGACAAACGTCAGTTTGGGGACTCATTTTGATCGTCTCCAATTCCACCAGACGCATTGGTAATCCCGATTGAAGCCAAAATTCATCTAGGCAAAGCCCATCGAAGCCGTTTTCAACAAGAATGATTCGGCGCTAATCGCGCTCACAGCATGGAATTCGAGGCAAGCAGCTTAACAATGGCGCGGCCTAAAATCACGGCTGGAGCGCCCTCCTTCGCCCAAGTTCACTGGCGTCTCCCGCTCAGCTACGATCACCGATCCAGTGCTCGCCTTCGAGATAGACCTCTTTCTTCCAAACGGGAAGACGCTCTTTCAACGTATCGATCAGGAAGCGGCAGGCTTCGAAGGCCAAGTCCCGATGCGGGCTGGCCACCGCGATCACGACCGAAACGCCGCCAACTTCCACGACGCCGGTCCGATGCTGGCAAAGCATTCGAAGCCTTCGTTCTGGCTCATAGCCAGGATCTCCCGCCACTCCCGGTGAGCCGAACTTTGCACGGCACTCGTCGAAAATGAGCTTCATTTCCGGACCGCTCATGGCCTCAAAGGCATCGTAATCAAGCAGGGTCACCTCGCGGCCGCGGTTGGAATCCCGGGTGGACCCGGTGAAAACCAGATTGGCACCGCAGGAATTATGGGCAACTCGAGCGGAGCATTCCACGGTGTCGATGGGGTCGGAACGAAGCTCGAAGACGCCCGATTCCAGTTCTTCGTCGGACTCTTGGACGCCGCCCGAGACAGGCGGCAAGAGCGAAAAATCGGCTCCCGGTTCGATATTTGTGTCGTCCTCGACGTATCGGGTGCCTAAAACGCCCCGAACGAAGGACAAATCGCCGAGTTCCGGATGGTGCTCTGACAAATGCTTTTTGAGCCCCGCCACGTCCAAAACATCGGGTAAATCCGATACTTCCAATTGAGCGGTGCCCGCGCGCTCCCGTAGCACGGCAAAAAGACGAATGACCAAATCCACAGCGATATCCAACACCGCTCGCCCATGTCGCGCAAGGTGTTAGAATAAGAGTATTAGAGGCATCCACCTTAAAGCTCCTTGTCGGTGGCACCCGAAAACCAACAACTATGACCAGCTCCCCCGCCAGCGAAGATCAGAAGGAGCCCGACCTCTTTGCCGAGGCTCGAGTGACAGGGATCAATCCGCTCCCCATCCGTGCGCTCCAAATTGAGACCAGTTCGATTTGCAATTTCCGCTGCAACTCCTGCGTGCTTTCGCTGCCCGATTACGACCGCCCGGCGAAACACATGTCTCCGGACGAGTTCGCCAGGGTCCTCGATGCCTTCCCCACCGTGGAAAAAATCGAGATGCAGGGCATTGGAGAGGTTTTCCTCAACCCGCAAGTCTTCGATTTGATTCGCATCGCGACGGATCGTGGCATTCAAGTTCAGACCTTTTCGAACGCTTCGGTCATCGATCGCGAAATGGCCCACAAGATCGTTGAATCGGGCATTGCGGTGATCAACTTCTCGATGGACGGCGCCGACGAAGAGACTTTCCGGAAGCTTCGCAAAGGCGGCACGCTCGAGCGCTACAAGCGTTGCTTGAACAACATCGTGCAGGCTAAGCGAGTGCTTGGCTCCGAAACGCCCCGGCTCGGAATGATGTGTGTGCTCGCCAAGAACAACATGGATCAAGTTCCGAAGATGGTCGCCATTGCGGAGGAACTCGGTGTTTCATCGGTCATGTTCACCAAGCTCAACCTCATGGCGGGTGACAAATTGTTGCCGATCGCCCTCGATAGCGAGGACACCAAAGCGCTCAATGCCATGCCCGCCTACAAGGGCCGTGTGGAAGTCATCACGTCCGTCACGCCTTGGACGCTCGAACAGCGCTCCAAGTGTTATTGGCCTCAGTCGATGGCCTACGTCACCGTGGAAGGCCATGTCACTCCTTGCTGCAACTACTTGGACAGCCGGGAAATGATGATGGGCAGCATTCACGAAAAGAGCGGCGACGAAATTTGGAACGACGAGCCTTATCGCGAGTTTCGAAAGAGCTTGCTCGCCGGCAATCTGCCGACCATGTGCCAAAACTGTTGAGCGGATTGCGCTAGGGCAACCGCCACGAAAAAGCCCGACCGCGTTGCGATCGGGCTTTTGTTTTGTCTCATCCGGGCGGCCCGACCGCGTTGCGATTGGGCTTTTGTTTTGTCTCATCCGGGCGATGAGTCGCGCGCGATCAAGCAGTGCTAACTCTAGAAGGGAGCGTCCATTTCGCCACCGCTCGGTGCGCTGGAGCTGTACGAGGGCTGCTGCTGGTCATAACCGCCAGCATCTCCGCCGCCCGGAGCATCACCGCCGCCGGCACCTTCGCGTCCACCGCCCACAAACTCCCAGTTGTTGCCGACCACGTACAGCTTGGATCGTTTGCCGCCGCCGTTCTTGTCCTCCCAGGAGTCAAGACGCAACTCGCCTTCCACAAAGGCGGGCTTGCCCTTGGTGTGGAACTTCGCAAAGGCTTCTCCGCGTTTGCCGAAGATCGTGACGTCGACGAAGGTTACTTCCTCGCGCCAAGTCTCGCTGTTTTGCTCTTTAACTCGACGGTTGACGGCCAAGCTCACATTGCAAACGGCCATTCCGGAATTCGTAAATCTGACTTCGGGGTCTCGGGTGAGATTGCCCATAAGAATGACGCGATTGTAACTAGCCATCGTTGCTTCCTCGTTCTGCTCTACTGCGTTCGACGCATCTCGATGCGCCAAGAATTAAAACTTCAGCCCCCCAATCACTGGGTACATCCCACTGGCCGGATTTCAGTTTAGCTCCCCTCGATTGAGATTGCACCCCGCGGATTTCGGACAGAAGCAGAATTCCCCAAACAAGACCGAATCCGATGGTTTGAAATCAACCTCTCCGCTTCCTAGCCTCTTTTGAACAGGACGAGTCGCCAATATCGCAATCGAGAACGGCGAGCCGATTCACAAAAACAGCACCACGGACAGTTTCAAGATGCCCACAAGAACACCAAGCAGTATGGATCAGCCGGCACCCAGCGGACGCGAACGGCGTCAACACCCACGCGTCACGGCGGAATGGCCCATCACCATCGCCCTCGCCGAAGGTCTTTACGAAGCCCGACTGAGAGACATCAGCGCGGCAGGTGTTTGCTTTTACCTCGATCGGCGCATCCCCGAAATGACCGTACTCGAGCTTAATTTTGAGCTACCTGGCAACGGGCCCGAACTCAACGTGCGCGGCGCAGTGGTACGGTGCGAGCCGATCAGTCAACTGATTGACCACTTTGAGGTCGCTGTATTTCTTCACGAACTTACGGCGAAAGAACGCGACGCCATTGCCGTCTATATCAAAAGCCTCGAGGACTAAGACGCGTAGCGGGTTGGCGCTCGTGCGATCTCTCGAGCTATTTGGGCTCGGTAATGCGGAGCGCCAAAACACGGTCAATTCCGGCCAAATCGGCGATTAGCTCGATTTGCGAGTTTTTAGGCGCATGCTCTTTCGCAAGCGCAGACATGCGTCCACCTTGATCAGCGCCAAGCTCGACCAGCAGCAGGCCATTCGCGCGCAATAGCTTCGGCACACTTTGCATCAACTTACGAACCCAATAATCGAGGTCACCTTTGGGCGCAAACAGCGCTTCACCCGGTTCGAACTCGCGCACTTCGCGCGCGAGTTGATCGGCATCTTTGGGATCGACGTAGGGCGGATTCGAGACTACTAAATCAAGGCTGCCCGCTTCGAGCCGATTCAGAGATTCAAAAGCGTCCGATTCTTCGAAGTCGATCGCGACTTCGAATTGCTCCGCGTTTTTTCGCGCCCATCGAAGAGCGTTCGCGGAGACATCCACCGCACGGACACTCGCACCTTCTAGTTCCAGGGCCAGCGTGACGGCCAAACATCCACTGCCGGTTCCGAGGTCCAGGATTTGGGGAGCCCAGTCGCTTCCGAGCTCTTTTTCGCCGCCGCTGGACTCGCCTTCCCCCGTAGATTCCGCGGACGAAGATTCTGAATCGGTCAATATCGGAGCATTTTCTTCGGCCGAATCAAAACTTGTTTCGAGCCGTTCCGCCACCCGAGAAATCTCTAGTTCGAGATCGCGTTGTTCGACGCTGGACCCCATTCGCTCAAGTGCCCACCGTCTAGCTTCATCGACGATGTGTTCCGTTTCCGGCCTGGGAATCAAGCACCCGGAACCGACATTGAATGGTCGTCCGTAGAACTCGCGCGAGCCGGTCAGATAAGCCACCGGCTCACCGTGACCACGACGAACGAGTAACTCGCGAGCCAAATCGATTTCCGATTCATCGACGGGTCGTTCGAGCGCCATAAACAAACCCAATCGATTGAGCTTGAGTGCGTGCGCGACGAGCAACTCGGCGTCCAAGCGAAATTCCTCGACCGCTTTGCCTTCAAGGAATTTGCGGCCGCGTTCCAGGATTTCACGAGCCGTGCGCGGGGGAGCCACTGCGGCTGCGCCCGGGTTCGAATTGGAATCAGACAATCTGGTCTCTCTTTGGCGTCTCGACTAGCGGCGCTTACGAACCACTGCCCCAGATTTTTTGCCGCTCTTCGCATCCGCTTTTCCGTCAGCACTGCCGCCGCGGGCTTGTTTGCGCGCTTCGCGTTGGGCGGCCTTCTTGGCCTCGCCCTCCGTCTTGGCTTGCTTCATGGCTTCGAAGATCGTGTAGCAGGCGTAGAAACCACCCGCGCTCACGCAGAGTGAGCCCAGAACGCCCGAAGCCATCATCGCGATGTCTTCCACTCCGAAGGCACTGATCAAGCTCATCAAACCCGCGAGTACCATGCCGATGAACATCAGCGGAAAGATCGGGTTGAACTTACCGCCGTGAATGAAGGCGCGAATGTGAACCAAGGTTGAAGTCGCCCAGGCCAACATGCCGACTTCGGCCAAGCCTTTGACGATATCGCCTTTCCCGCCCGCAAAACTCGGATCCTGAGCGGTGATGAAAACACCCGCCAGCAAAACGACGAGTCCAACCAAGTGGCCGAGCGACGGAAGGATGCCCGCTAATTTCTCGGGGAAGGATTTATTGCGCTTGTCCGTCGGTGTTCCGAAGCGAACGGAAGCAAGCTTGACGACGATTCCCGATGCCTTTTGTCCAGCGCCATGCAAAACGCATTGGTAGAGAATCCAAGCGCCGAGGCAAACCACGACTTTGGAAGCGCCGGCTCCGATCCAACCAGCTTCGGCTCCCATCCAGGGAAAGAAGGATCCCACGACGACAATCCAAGCCGCCTTCCGCAATTGAAGCGGCGCGGTATCCGGTGTGCGATTGGGATCGACGGCGCCAGCGGGTATCGCGCCGTCCACGGCTGCGGCGATCGGTCCAACATCAGCGGCGACTTTGGTTTCAATCTCGTTGGAACTTGAGGCATCCGAATCATCGGATGAACTGTCGGCAGCACTCATACGCTCTTGAGCGGATTCGGAAGCAGCTTCCGTATCGTTCGTAACTGACTCAGCCTTTGCTTCGACGATGGCCTCTGCTGCAACGCCCGCTTCCGGCTCAAGAACGGGCTCTGGTTCGACGACAGCTTCCGGCTCGACGACAGGCTCCGGAATTTCAGCTAGCGGCGCAACCTCAACCGGCTTAGGGGCGGGTGCCGGCGCCTTGGCCTTTTTGACCACTTCCTGCGGAGCCTTGACCGGCGGCTTTGGCTTGGCCTGGCTCTGCTTGGGCGCCGGTTTTACAACGGGCGGTAGGTCCACAAGCTGCGGGAGGTCGGGCAATTCCGCAACCTCGGGGAGGTCCTGCAGGTCGGGCAAATCAGGAAGCTCTTCAGCTTGGCTGAAACCTGCACTCGGCGTGGCTTCGGTCATCACCTCGAGCTCGGGCAAATCCGGAAGATCGGGGAGATCGGGGAGATCGGGGAGATCGACGTCCGAACTGTTCGACTGGCCGTTCAGGTCTAATTCGGCCAAGTCGGGGAGTTCGGAAAGGTCTGGACTGTCTTTGCGCTCGTTCGGGCTCATGCTCTGTCGTAATGATTACCGGAAAGGGGAAGACTCCCTACTTTCCGAGGCCAATGGCCAAAACTGAAAGGGTGAGGTGAACCCGTGGGCTCATTGCGAGTCGGGCACTCACGAAACCGCCGGTTCCAATCCGGGTCTAGAGCGCCGCAGCGTCCAGGATACAAGACTTCGCCAACTTCGCCGCGCCTCGATCCCAAGGAACGCCTAGGAAGTGGACAAGTTCAGTCTTTGTGGGATGGAATCGGCTTTAAAGCACCATTCCGATCGGCGCACTCAATCCATCTTCGCTCTGTCGAAACCCAAGCCTCAAAATGCCGTCAGCGCTACTAGAGCGCCTTGATACGCTCGTCTCGATCGCGCTCTTCCAGAGCCTCGAGAATCGGGTCCAACTTGCCCGCTACAACGGGATCCAGCGAAAAGTTCGCCCCAAGTCGGTGATCGCTGACGCGGTTTTGGGGGAAATTGTAGGTTCGAATGCGCTCGCTGCGGTCACCGGTGCCGACCTGCTCCTTGCGAACGGCGGCGCGAGCCTCGTGCTTGGCTCGAGTCTCGGCTTCGAACAAACGCGCTCGAAGAATTCGCATCGCCTTCGCGCGGTTCTTGTGCTGTGACTTCTCGTCCTGACAACAAACGACGGTTCCGGTCGGCAGATGAGTCATGCGCACCGCCGAACTCGTCTTGTTGACGCTCTGCCCGCCAGGACCGCTGGAGCGCATGGTGTCGATGCGCAATTCATCTGTCTTAATGTCGATTTCAACTTCTTCGGCTTCGGGCAAGACCGCGACGGTTGCCGCCGAGGTGTGAATCCGACCTTGGGTTTCCGTGCTCGGCACACGCTGTACGCGGTGCCCGCCAGATTCGAATCGGAAGAGCCGCCAAACGCCGGTTCCCTTCACACCAAAGACGATTTCCTTGTAGCCGCCGACATCGGATTCGGTCTGCTCCAAAATCTCGACCTTCCATTTGTGCGTCTCGCAGTACTTCAGATACATGCGAAAAAGGTCGCCGGCAAACAGAGTGGCTTCATCTCCACCGGCACCGGCGCGAACCTCGACGATGACTTTGCTGCGATTGAGTTCCGGATCTTCAACCAATGCCGTCTTGATGTCGCGTTCCAATGAAACTTCAGCCTCGTCGAGCGCTTTGAGCTCTTCCTCAGCCATCTCGCGCATATCCGAGTCGTCGTCCTCGAGCATTTCCGTCGCCGAAACGCGGTCCTCAAAAAGCTTCTCGAGTCGGCCCGCCAGTTCGAATGAACTCTCTAGCTGTCCGCGCTCCTTCAGCAAATCGGGGAAGAGCTTCGGATCCGAAGCCACTTCCGGCTTCGAAATTTCCTCGGTCAACTCCGAGTAACGCGCGGCTCGTTCGCGGAGTTTCTCCACGATCGCCGGAATGATAATTGCCATCGGACGGACTCCCTAACCCTTTGAAATTACGACCGAAAACATTGGATCGACTGGCTAGTGGAGCGACTAATCCACACAAAAACAAGCGGCGCGGTTAGCTCACCCGAACCCGTGCTCGTGGTGAGTCGTGCTCTCCGAACAAGAGAGCACCCTTGACCGTCGACAAAACAGCGACTGTCTGCAGAGCCTTCACTGTGGACATTACTTTGAATGTCTACGGAGATGCCAATCGCGATGGGTAGTGCTTGCTGACAGCAATTGTGCCCCGGGCGATTCGATTCAGCCCCAGACACCGAATGGGCACGAGCCCACGTCTCGCTAAGCTTCTGGCGTCTGAATCTTGCCGTACTTCTTCATGAACTTGTCAACGCGACCTGCGGCGTCGACAAACTTTTGCTTGCCGGTGTAGTAAGGGTGGCACTCGCTGCAAATTTCAACCCGGATGGATTGGACCGTGGCGCGTGTAGAAAACTTATTGCCACAACCGCAAACGATTTCGCAGTCGACGTACTTAGGGTGAATTCCGCTCTTCATAACTCTATTTGGGGAAAGGAGGCGGAGAGAATACTGCGGGGGGGGCCTCCGATCAAGCCGTCTGGCGGGCTGGGGGTCGGAATTCCTTCAATCAATCCACTTGTTAGTCAATCTGTCCGCTGAAATATCGATTGCAGCAGCGAAGTCGAAGGCGTGACTAGGAAGCTTTGGTGTGCGTGAACCCGCACTCGGCCAACATACGCGTCGTAAGCTCAACCGGCAAACCGACAACATTGTCGAAGCCGCCCTCCTCCAAGCGCGTGACGAAGGCGTCGGCATTCTCCTGGATAGCATATCCACCGGCCTTGCCACGCCACTCTCCGCTGCCGACGTAGGCCGAAACTTCCAGAGGTTCAATTCGGCGCATCGTGACGAAGGTTCGCTCGGCTTCCACCAGCGAAACTTCCCTATCGATGTCGATGACCGAAACGCCCGTGATGACCTGGTGCCGCGAATCAGAGAGCCAGCAAAGAAATTGCTCCGCTTCTGCTTCGTCCTTGGGCTTGCCCAGAATTCGAATTCGGCCGGAGACCTCAACCGCGACAATCGTATCCGCGCCGAGAACCAATGAGTTCTCCCCACGGTGCTGCTGCGCAATGTGAAGCGCCTTTTGACGCGCGAGTTCCCCGGCAATGAATCGGGGCTCCACGCCTTCGGGAACGATCTCGTCGATGTCCGCAGGCTCTACCTCGAAACTGAAGCCGGCGCGGAGTAACAACTCGCGCCGGCGTGGCGATGCGGAAGCCAAAATCAAGCTGCTAGAGCTCGATTCCATTCAGCGCTTTTTCTTTTTGGTCGCCTTCTTAGCGGGCGTTGGCTTTTTGGCGCTCTTCTTAGCTGCAGGCTTCGAGGTCGACTTCTTACTCGAGGTCTTCTTCTTAGCAGCAGGCTTTTTGGCCGTCGATTTCTTAGCAGCAGCCTTTTTAGTTGCAGTCGCCTTAGCGGGTGCTTTTTTAGGAGCAGGCTTCTTACTGCCTTTCTTCGCAGCGGAGGGCTTCGCCTTCGCTGCTTTACTAGCCGTCGCCTTCTTAGCGGGCTTATTTTTAAGCGCTGCTGCTTTTTCAGCGGCCTTCTTCTTAGCTGCGACGGCAGCCTCAGTCGCCTTCTTCTTTGCGGCAGCAGCTTTCTCTTTCGCAGCCGCCTTCTTCGCGAGTTCAGCAGCCTTAGCGTCCGCCTTCTTCTTCGCAGCAGCAGCCTTATCGTCAGCGGCCTTCTTCTTGGCAGCGGCAGCTTTATCAGCGACCGCTTTCTTCTTGTCCGCAGCGATCTTGGCGAGCTCGGCCTTCTTCTCAGCAACCACAGCTTTCGCGTCAGCTGCCTTTTGCTTAATCGCAGCTTTAGCGTCGGCCTTCTTTTTCTTCTCGGCTTCTTTCTTAGCGAGAATTTTAGCCTTGCGTCGAGTTTCAGCCTGACGGAGACGTTCTGCCTTCTCCATTTCCAGTTTCATCTTCTTGGAAAGACGCTCAGTCTCGCGCTTGCGGCGCATATCTTCCTTCTTGGCCAACGCAGCATCGCGTTCCAGCTCGCGTTCGCGCTGCTGCGCAAGACGTTCTTGCTGGGCCGTCCAGTCCTTGAAGACCTTCGCACCGTGGGGGCATTCTTTGACCAACGGGCATTCCCAGCAGGTGGGCTTCGTACGGGCACACCACTGTTCAGCAATCAGTCCAAAGGTGGTCGTAAACTCAAGCGTTTTGCCTTTGGGCACCAAAGGCAAAATCGTTGCGCGACCCTTTTTGAGCGAAGTCGTCTTGCCGATCAATCCAAGTCGATCAAAAACCCGAATGAGGTCGAGCGTCATCGGCAGTTCTTGTTCTTTAGCGATCCAGAGCAAGTAATGCCCGGCGGATGAGCCTAGGAAGAGCAACTCTGCAATGAACTTGCCTGCACCCGCTTCGTCGTCGCGCAGGTACTCCAGGTCAAAGCCGTGGTTCTGCTGGAAGATCTCCTGCAGATAGGTCTTGATATCACGCGCCACAATCAGGGATGCACCGTTCTTCGCCCTCGAAGCAATGTGCGGCACAATCTCTTGAGCCTGTGCGATGCGAACCTCGTTCCAGTCGAAGAATCCCGACTGAAGGTTCTTAATCGTCGTCTCAGACTGATTGGCCGTCAAATGACGGGTAAGCACACACAGAAGTCCCTGCGCTAACAGGGTGCCTTCTTTGATTGGTGTGGGTGGAGTCCATTCGGACTTAACCTGCCCCATCAGGGCCGTAGCGCGATCGGCTTTACCTGACACTCTGGCTTACTCTTCTGAAGTTTCGGCGGCAGCGGCCTTAGCGGCGGCTTTGTCTGCAATGCGTTGATTGCGTCGAGTTTCCTTCGCAACCAAACCGGCGGCTTTTGCCTGGCGCTTGGTCGTGCGAGTCGCTGTCTTCTTCTTGCGACCACTGCGGTCACGCTTCGTCGGAGCGGCTTCGCCCTCGAAAAGGCCTTGGCCTTTGAACACGGTGCGAACGGTGCGGCTCGGAAGAGCGCCCATTGCGAGCCAGTGCTTGGCACGCTCGACGTTCAACGAGACGCGCGTGTTTTCGAGGGGCGAAAGCGGGTCGTACACACCAAGGTTCTCAATCGTGCGGCCGTCGCGCGGCTTGCGACTATCCGCAACGGAAATTCGGTAACAGGGGTGATGCTTACGCCCGGTGCGCTTCATGCGAATGATGACGGCCATGACTAGTTCTCTTTGGTGTTGTTTGGTTTCTGACTTCGGCTATGTGAATGCCCCGCGGTTGGCGGCCAGATCAAAAACGCATGAAGAGCACAAATCGAGATGTGAATCTCATCTTGTCTTCTCGCAAGTCCATATTCTGGGCCTGCATTTGCGAATGACCGGAGCCGGCGTATACCGCTCACAAAGAGCTGAGTGCCGAGTTTCGAGCCGAAGAGTCTAGGGTTCGTCCAAGCTTTTTCCGAACCTCTTCTCCTAAAACTTGGGATCCCCTATCCCTTACCCGATGGCGGAGTCCCCATGAACTCCATCAATTCAAGGGGCTACTTCTTGCGCCCCTTGCGCTTGTTCTTCTTCTGCTTGCGCTTCGATCCGCTCTTGCGAGTAGCCGAAGAGCCCATCGGCTTGGGCCCGCTGCCACCCATCATGCTGGCGATATCGGGCATGCCCGCTCCTCCAGCTCCGCCGAATCCACCAAGGCCGCTCATGTCGGGCGTACTGCCGCCCAACCCAGCCAATCCGCCAAGTCCTTTGGCCATACCGCCGAGTCCCTTGGCCATATCGCCAAGTCCACCGAGCATGCCGCCGCCCAGATCGCTGGCAGCCAGATTCCCGTCGGGTGAAAGTCCCGCCAAAGCCTGCTTCTTGGCCTTTCCGCCCAATTTGCCGCCCATGCCCATCTTCTTCATCATCTGCCCCATGCCCTTGTGCATTTTGAGCAGCTGATTCACGGCACCCACTTCTTGACCGGCACCGCGAGCCACCCGCCGACGTCGGCTCATATCCAAAAGTGAAGGCAGGAGGCGTTCGCGCGGAGTCATCGACAAGAACAGCGCTTCCAACCTTTGCATGTGGTTGTCGTCGAAATCGAGCTTGTCCATCATCCCGCCCATACCGGGCATCATGCCCAGCACTTTCTTCATCGGACCCAGCTTCTGGATCATCCGAATCTGGCCGAGCAGGTCTTCCAGGGTGAAGGAGCCCATCACCATCTTTTCGAAGGAGGCCTGCGCCTCCGTCTCGTCGATGCTTTCTTGTGCTTTCTCGACGAGCCCAACGACATCGCCCATGCCGAGGATGCGACCGGCCATGCGTTCGGGGCTGAACGTATCGAGGTCTTCAAGTTTCTCGCCGGTTCCGATGAAGACGATCGGGCGCCCCGTGACGGCTTTGAGGCTGACGGCTGCACCGCCGCGAGCGTCGCCATCGAGCTTGGTGAGCACGACCCCCGTGAGATCGAGTTGTTCGTGGAAGGCTTGCGCGGAGCGGACGGCGTCTTGGCCGGTCATCGAATCCGCCACGAGAAGCTGGTTGCGAGGCGAGGTGCGTTTGACGATGCGACCCAACTCGTCCATCAACTCGGAGTCGATGTGCAAACGGCCAGCCGTGTCCAAAATCACCGTGTCATAACCCTGGAGCTTCGCACTCTCGACGCCACGCGCGCAAACCTCGTCCGGCGCGATGCCCTCTTGATGGAAGACCGGAATGTCGAGTTGCTTGCCAAGCACTTTTAGCTGTTCGACGGCCGCCGGTCGTTTGACGTCGGCTGCGACGAGTAAGGGCTTGCGATTGCGCTTGTCGCGCAAGAATCGGGCGAGCTTGGCGCTCGTTGTCGTCTTACCGGCACCCTGAAGACCTGCCATCAAGATCACGACGGGCGCTGTACCGCTTAGGTCGAGTTCGGCGTCCTCGGGCCCCATCAAATCCACGAGCGCCAGGTGTACGGCGTGAATGAAACGCTGGGAAGCGTCCATGCCCTTCCCGACTTCTTCTCCTAAAACGGAATCGCGCACTCGCCCGATCAGGTCGGTGGCGACCTTGAAGTGGACGTCGGCCTCGAGCAGCGCTTGGCGGACGGCCTCAAGACCTTCCTCGACGTTCTTCTCGGTGATCGAGCGCTCTCCACGCAGACTTTGAACGGCGGAAGAGAGTCGTTTTGTGAGGGATTCAAACATGGCGTCGAAATTTATAGACAGGGATGCGGCTCGTGTCAGCCAAGACACGCCACGTTTCTCATCATTTGAGGGAAGCTAATCGAATCGGAGACGTCCAATCGCGCCTTCCAAGAGAACACGCCCAGGAGGCACCCCCCATGATTCGTAAACTTCTATTGATGATCGCCGTTGCCGGCGTGCTCATCACGATACTCAAGTAAAAGCGTTCAATCAGAAACGCGCTGAATATTTGCGCCCAACCCGCCCAGTTTGGTTTCGATTTCCTGATAACCGCGGTCGATGTGGTACACGCGGTGAATTTCGGTTTCGCCTGTGGAAACCAATCCCGCGAGGACCAGGGCCGCCGAGGCGCGCAGATCTGAGGCCGTGACCGGGGCTGAAGAGAGACGGTCGACGCCCTCGACGATGGCGGTGCCACCCTGTCGACGAATGCGTGCGCCCATGCGAGCCAATTCCGCCAAGTGCATGTAGCGATCGGGATAAATGCGTTCTGTAATGATGCTCACGCCGTCCGCCAAGCACATCAGCGCCATCCACTGCGCCTGCAAGTCGGTTGGGAAGCCAGGATAGGGCTGCGTCGTGACGTCCGTCGGACGTGGACGGTGACCGAGGCCGCAGGATTGGGTTTCGATCCAATCGACGCCGTGCTCGAAGGGCATACCGGCTTGCCACATACGATCGAAGAGCGCGGCCAGGTGATCCGGACGGCAGCCCTCGACACGCACGCGCGAGCCGGTCATGGCTCCGGCGATCATGAAAGTCCCCGCTTCGATTCGATCGGGTACAACGCGGTGTTCCGCACCTTTTAGGCTCTCCACTCCGTCGATTTCGAGGACCGGGGACCCCAAGCCTTGGATTTGAGCGCCCATTTTGATCAGGCATTCACCGAGGTCCACCACTTCAGGCTCGCAGGCCGCACTTTGAATGATCGTGCGTCCCGTGGCTGTCGCAGCAGCCATCATGATGTTCATGGTGCCGGTGACGGAGGAACCGAACGGGGTTCCAAGAAACACTTCGCCCCCGCGGAGACCAGCTTTGGGGGACTCGGCGACGATGAAGCCGTGGTCGATGCGAATAGTCGCTCCCAGGGCTTCGAGCCCCTTGAGGTGGACGTCGATCGGGCGAACGCCGAAGACACAACCACCGGGCAGGCTGACTTCCGCTCGCCCTGTGCGCGCCAAAAGCGGACCCAGGACGCACACCGAACCCCGCATTTTCCGAACGTATTCCCAACCAGCGACATTTCCGGGCTCTTCTGCGCTTTGAACTCGGATTGAACCGTCTTCCGCGATCGAGGAGTCCGAGCCCAAGCTGCCCAGAACCTCCAACATGGTGCGGACATCCGAAAGGTTGGGAGCTCCCGGAATGAGGAGCGGCTCACTGGTCAAAAGCGAGGCGGCGAGAACGGGTAGAACGGCGTTTTTAGCACCCGAGGTAGTGACGCGACCGTCTAACGGGCGTCCACCGTCAATGAGAAACCGATCCATGGAACCCTCCCGAGGGCCGCTAAGCGAAATGAATGTTGAAGAGCTCGATGCTGTTGATGGCTGGAGACCTCAGGGGAATCCGCCGCTCAGCTCCCAAGGTAGCGATTCCGCCCGGCGGTCCAAGTACCTGCTACCACGGAGCAGCAATTGGCTGGCCCGTCGGGATGATTTATTCTGCATTCTTTTGGCCCAGGATGAGATCTTGCGGCCCCAGGCATTTGACCAGGATTTTATCCGTTTCTATGATCTTCGCCCTTCTCGACGGTTGAGACCCAACGAGCACTCGCTCGCTGGTCGTCGTTTTCGTTTCCGTCTAGAGAAGAGATCGCCCTTATTAGGACCAAACCCGATGTCGGATACGAACGAGAATTTCCCGGACCCCGAAACTGCAACCACTCCCGCTGTGCCCCCTGCACCGCAACCAAGTGGAGAGGCTTCGGAAAACGCGCCCGCTGAAGCGGCGCCGACTACAACTATGCCTGAAAGTAGCACGCAAGAATCGGCAGAATTTGCACCGATGCCTACGGAGTCTGTACCGATCGAATCGGCGCCTACCGAATCGGCAACGACCGAACCCGCGATTGCCGAACCCGGCACCGCTGCGGCAGAGTCAGACGTCGAAGCGCCGGCGATGATGGATTCATTCTCACCGGAAGATCTCGACTCCTACTCTTCAGAGGATCTCGACGACGACGATGATGATGATGAAGATGGAGATGGAGA
>JBLINP010000002.1:0-47708 GCA_047639415.1 Planctomycetota bacterium
CGCAAAGAGGAGACGAAGCCATCGGCTTCGTCTCCTCTTTGCGTTGGGCCGGTGGTTTTTGTCCTGGCTCCGTATCGCCGGTAATCAGTCGGCTTGGATCAGTACGCTTCGATCGCGTTGAACCATGCCGAAGGCGCGGCCGATCCGCTTCTTGAAGTACTCGGGGTTTTCCAAGTAGTAGAGCGAACGCTCAAAGATGCGGCGTCCGCGAGCCGGGTAGCTGTAGTACCAACGCTCGTAGTTGCGAACCATCTGCTTGCGCAGTTCTTCAAGCTCGATTTGCGTGAAGTTCTCGTGCTTGTAAGCCGAGCGGTTCGACGAGACGTAGTTCTCGGACAAGTCGCTGATGTCGATCGAAGCCTGGTAGTTGTCCCAGGACTCGGTGCCGATCAGCGGATTGAAGACCGAGATCCGGATCAAGTCGGGTCCAGCCACTCTCAAGACCTTTTCAGTCTCTTTGATGTCCTCGACCGACTCGCCCGGTGATCCAACGATCAGATAGACCTTGGCCCAGATGCCTGCACGACGAGTCATGCGAGCGGACTCGACGACCTGCTCGGCAGTCATGTCCTTCTTGAGCGTGTCCAACATGCGCTGGCTGCCCGTTTCCCAACCGTAGTAGATACGGCGGCAACCGGCGCGGTGCATGTGCTTGAGCAACGGGTAGTCGACGCAATCGCCACGCGTGTTGGCGATCCACTCGAACTTCAAACCGCGACGAAGGATCTCGTCGCACATCTCGCGGATGCGAGCGCGGCGCAAAGTGAGAATTTCGTCAACGAACAGAATTACGCCCGGATCGTACGTTTTGATCAGGAATTCCAGCTCGTCGCAAATCGATTCAACCGAGCGAACTCGGAAGCCACGACCGGTGTAGTCCTTCTGGCAGAAGATGCACTTGAAGGGACAACCACGCGTGGTGAAAATGTAAACCAAACGCTCGGGGTTGAGCGCGAAGTAACGATCCATCGGCAGCATGTGACGCGCCGGCATGGGGATGTCGTCCAGCACCTTGAGCAACGGAGGCGTCGGGTTGTTCAACCAAACTTCGCCTTCACGCGCGCCGCACAGGCCGGGCACTTCGCTGATTTCTTTCTCGTCGCCACCATCGATGGCTTTGAGGAACTGAGCGAAGGTGTACTCGCACTCACCTTTGAGCACCCAGTCAAAGTGACCGCTGTCGAGGAAGATGCCGTGATCCACCGTCGCGTGCGGACCACCCATGATGGTCGTCTTGCCGCGCTCTTTGGCGTACTTGGCCCAAGCAATCGCGCGACGAATGTTCGGAGTCAACGAACTGAACCCGATCACGTCGTTGCGATCAATCGCTTCACGCATGTACTGATCGTTGACGATGCGCTCGTCCACCAGTTCGATCGGAATGTTTTCCTTCTCAAGGCAGGCACCCAAATAAGTCAGCCCGAGCAATTGGGCGACAGGGTCTTCCTGAACGTGAGGTTTGACGTAGGCCAGCAGTGTCTTTTGCATGATGCGGGTGGAGCCCAGTGAAAGCTCCGTCCTCTTGGTGATTGGATCGATTCAAAAATTGAATCGACGCTGTGGTTTGGATCGTCGAAATTCAGATTTCCCAAGCCAGCGAGGCAAGGAAGTTCATTTTCCGGCTAGTCCATACCTCAAACCTACCCCGCACGGGAGGTTTCGGCAACCATTTGCCGCAGCAGGACTTCCAACAATTTCGAGCGATCCATGGCCCCTATCGAGCCCCGCGTCCCCGGATCTGAAGTTAGTTGGGGCGCGCTTGGAGCGCCAAGTCGTACTCTCGCAGATATTCGTCGGTTAGCCGCTCAATCGTAAAGTGCTCCCTGAGCCGGAGATAGCCCGCCGCGCCCATCCTTTTGGCCCGTTCTGGGTCCCGGAGCAGATCGGCAATTTTTTCGGCGTAAGCCTCGGGATTGAGCGGATTCTCGATCCATCCCGTAATTCCGTCCTCAACCACTTCCTGACTTCCACCAAACACTGTGGCCACCACCGGTTTGCTGTGTTCCATCGCCTCGAGATTGACCAAGCCAAAGGTGTCGAAGCAAATCGAGGGCGTGACGAACACATCCGTCGCGGCGTAGGCGCACTGGAGTTCGGCACCGTTGAGCCAATCCGTGGGGACCACCAAATCGTCGACGCCGATCGATTTGCTCAAGGCGGCGAACTCTGAGTCGTAGACCTTGCGATGGCCCATCACGAGTAGACGCAAGGCCGGAAATTCAACGCGCAGCTCTTTGAGCATGCGAAACAATTGCACGACGCCTTTTTGTTCGTGCAGACGACCGCCGATTGCGAGCACTTGCTTGCCCACTAAGTCGAAGCGTTCCCGAAAAGCTTGCAGGTCGGCCTCGGTAGGCAATTCGTCTTGTTCGCGAATCGCATTGTGAACCGTGCTATCGACTCGAATGCCGTTGGCGCTGATTGCGCGACCGAGCTCGTCCGAAACCACCGTAAAGCGATCGACGTCGCGTTCAAGAATGCGTCGAATGGCGCGATTGCGACCAGGACGAAAGCGAAAGCGTTGACAGGGAATGCACTTCGAAGCGCGCGCCGTGTAGTCGCGCAATTCGCCGCCGTGCTCTTCGCCACCGTGGAAACAGGTCAGCTTTTGATAACAAAAAGTCATCACGTCGTGAGCTGTAAAAACGACGCCAGCGCCGGCGTTGCGAGCATCGGTCAGTGCTCCGTAGGAAAGCTGCGAATGCAAAAGTTGGCTGTGCACGATGTCCGGCTTCCACTCGCTCAGCAGCTTTCGAAAGGGCTTGCGGACTTCTTGGTTCGATAGCGCACCCCACGCGCGAAAACGAGCCGAAACGTTAGAGAGCAGTCGCAAGACGGGCGTGCCCAGAATCTCCGATTCTCCCACTTCGCTCGGATCTTGTGTAGTCGACACGACCATCGCTTCATGACCCAGTTCGCGCAGGCGTTCGGCCTCTTGATACATCTGACGAATCGATGAGCCAATGCGCGGATCGCACAGATCGTTGAGTAGGAGTACTTTCAATTTGATGTTCCGCTCTTCGCTTCTACTGTTTCCGAAAGCTTCTTCGCCTCAAGCCGTTCTTGACGAAAGAAACGGGCGATGTAGAAAAAACAGACCACGGGAATTAGACGGGCAAAGGCGTAGCCCCAGGCTGCGCCGGTTGTGGGGTCGAATTGGCAAAGCACGATTGTCAGAACGATATAGATCGGAGTGCCGAGAACGCCCACTAGCATCAGAACTTTGATTCGCCCCGTCACGATAAAGAACGTGTCGATCGCGATGCAGAAAGCGCTAGGAACGAAGCCGACCGCCAAGATCTTGGTCAACAGGGAAATCGGCTCGTGATAGTCGGGCGGAAAAATACGGTCAGCAACATAGGGAATCAGCGGCAAGCCAATCAAAATTCCTGCACTGATCAGCCCCCCACCATAGATCGTCACTCGCAACCACTGCTTGCGGAACATCTCCATGTCCTTCATCCCGCGCAATTCGCTCATCGCTGGCAGTGCGGTACGGCTAATCCCCTGCATGAGCATCAGCGGAACGTTCATAATCCGATGGGAAGCCCAGAAGTAAGTCACCCATTCCGAACTTGCGAAGGTTCGAACGACGAGTTGGGGAAAGACGTTGAAAGCTAAGCTGTCAATATTGCGCAAGATCCCGATGCGTATGCACAACGGCAATCCATGGGCTAGCTTCACGCGGCCGAATTGAGCGAACACCTCGCGGAAGATCGGGAGGTTGTAGCCGCCGTCCGTTCGGGCCCGGCTGTAAATCGACAACGCGATGACAGATCCAATCGCTGAGCCCGCCATCAAGCCAATCACGGGGCCGAGCGGCGAAAAAGTAATCAGCGCGCCCGCGCAAACGCAAAAAACGCGCACGAACTCCTGGCCATTCTCCATCTGAGCCAGGTCCACCATGCGCCGCGTGCCTTGCAATGCAGCGGCGACCATCTGCCGCGGAATTTCGAGCAACGGAGTAAAAGTCAGAAACCAAGCGAGTTGTTCTGGCGAATAGCCATCCGATCCCACGGCGAATTCTTCGCCGCTGAGGTAGACCATAAATTCGCCGATGGGGCCCAACGCGAACCAGCCGATGACCGGCAAGAGCAAGCCCAAGAGCAAATAGGACTTAACGAGAAAGGCCAGCCACTCCGTGACTTTCTGGTCGAGTCCGCGCGCGACTGCTCCGGCCAACTGGTTAACCGTGCCCTGTAAAACACCGATGTTGACCAAGAGGCCCAGACCTGCGTACATCGCCACGGCGGTGTAATACTCACCCTGCAACTTGGCGCCCAACAAGTAAGCCAACACCAAAAGGCTGACGAAACCGCCGAAACTATTGAACGCCGCGCCGACCTGCAGAGCCGCCGCGTTTCGAACGAAGCGATTGGCGAACAATCCCTTTAGCACAGAGACTCCAGATAAATTCGGGCTACCTGTGTCGCGTTGTGATCCCAAGTCTGCGAAGCCGCGTGTGCGCGTCCGGCCGCTCCCATCGTTTTGCGAAGGTCCGGATCGCCCAACAATTTGTCGAGCGCGTCGGCCGCAGCCGCCACCGTTTGCTCGACTAAGAAACCTGTTCCTTCGTCGATGATCGCGTCCTCGGCTCCGCAATCGAGCGTGCCGATCGATGGCGTTCCGCTCGCCGCCGCTTCGAGATAAACGATGCCAAAGCCCTCGAAGCCACCATCTTCGGCTGTTACCGGCGTATGCACGAAGACCTCGGCCTTTTGCAATAGCTCGATCTTAAGCGCCTCGTCGATATTGCCTAAGAAGTGCACGCGATCGCTCAACCCTGCGGATTCGACAATGCTGTGAAGCTTTTTTTCGTAGTCGTCGCCACTGCGATTCCCAACAACGAAGTGATGCAAATCGGGATGCTTGGATGCCGATTGACACCAAGCCTCAATAGCGATGTGCAGGCCTTTGCGCTCCTTCAGTTCACCAATCGAAAGCGTAAAGCGCTTGTCTGCCCACAGCTGCCCTTCGCTGTGTTGTTCATCGACATAGTTCTCGACGTCCACGCAGTTGGGTATCACGTGAACTCGCTCCGCATCGAGACCGCGCTTTTCCATCAAGGCTAGAAGCCGTCGACGCGTGTAGCGACTGACCGAAATCATCGCCGCGAAACGTCGATAGGTCCACGCTGCCAAACGCGAATGCCGCGGAACCAAGAGCGGTTGAATGGTGTACGTGCCGTGGGCAGTCGCGATGCAGGGAACACCGGCCATTTTCGAGGCCAACAATCCGGTCAAGCTATGGGGATAGTCCTTGATCGCATGCACCAAGTCGGCGTGTCGAGCGCGGCGCCAGATATTCCAAGTGCCGATCAGCACGTTGGGCCAAAAGCGCGACGGCGACATGTGAAAAAAGTAATCCGGCGGCAGCGCAACCGACAACTTCCAATGCGACGGGATCGACTTCGATGTCGGGCGGTGCTTGCGAGCCAGCAAGACCTCGACTTCAAGATCCGGAATCTCCTTTTCGAGCGCGGCGATCAAACACATCGCGTAACGCCCGACGCCATCGAGATCGGAAAGCGAATCGGTCAGAAAGAGAACCTTCAAGCGCGCGCCTCCATCCATTTGATCAAGCGCACGGCGCGCGCATCCCAAGTCGTCTCAGCGACCCGTTCACGCCCACACTGAGCCATTCTGCTTCGCAGTTCACTATCGTTCATTAATCGTTCAATCCCCTCGGCTAACGCTTGATCACTATCGGGTGCAACGAAAACCGCGTGGTCATCGCCGATCAAAATTTCCCTCAAAGCGGGCAAATCGCTCGCGACCAAAGGCAATCCAGCAGCCATCGACTCGAAGGCTTTGAGCGGCGAAGTGTATTTCGCGCTTATCGCTGGCGTCGAACGATTGGGCACAACGCCCAGATCGCCAGCCGCCAGGTATAACGCCACTTTTTCGGGTGCTTGAAAGCCGTCCAATCGCAAGTTGTTCAAGTCCAACGTCTGCGCTTGGATGCGTTCCAAATCGGAAGGCATACCTCCCGCGATCACGAATCGATAGTTGGGCAAGCGACGCGCTGCAGCGACCAAAATGTCAACGCCCTTCCACATCATCAAACCGCCGGTGTACACCACCACGGGCTGATCCAACGGAATATTCAAACTCGAGCGTGCCTCAGCTTTCGACGGCGAGTTGGCAAACCGCGAGGCTTCGACCGCATCGTGCTCCACCACGATTGAATCTGCGGCAATACCTAATTCAATCAAGTCCTCGCGCACGCCTCCTGAAATCGCCACGACTCCGCCTGACTTCTGCGCCGCTTCGAGTAGCCATTTGCGGCGCAGCGCTCCAGCCGGAACGCGATGAATCTCGAGAAAGACCGGCTGCTTGGCTTTGCCCTTCACCAAGTTGCGAGCCGTTTCTAGTTCCCGCGACAAAACCCACGCGTTGGGCTTCGTTTTGCGAATCCAGCGCGCAGCCTTGCGGCCGAAAGAAAGCTCCTGGATGCGAGCCGGAATGAATTGCGCTCGCGTCGGAACGCGGTCGATCCAATCGATGTTCGGAAGCGCGACCACGTCGGGACGCCGCTCGGTCGGAACCGCGTAGTAGTCGAACAGATCCTGTCCTTCAGGAAGCGACGGCGTCGGATGTCTAAGAGCATGCAGCAAGGTCGTCTTAACGCCTGCACGTGAAAAGGCAGCCGCAACCTGTGCGACCTGCAAAGACTGGGCGCGCACAGAAGGCATTCTAGCATTGGCCACCAACACCAATTGATCTAACGTGGAACTACTCATCCTCGTCCGGCTCGGGCTCGTCTTCACCACCGATGCCGCCGGTGTAGCCCAAGCTATCGAGCAATTCCTCCGCTTCGAGATCCCGTCGCGAAGCCGCCACCGCACTGCGCGGAATCGGCAGGGATTCATCCCACTTCCGCAATTCACCCATCAGGCGCAGAACCTCATCGTGTAGCGGAGTGAAGAGATTGTTCATCTCGTCCGGATCGTTCACTAAGTCGAACAACTGTGGATCTCGCGACGGCTTTTGCCAGCGACGATCGTCGGGCGTGAAGTCCAAGCACTCGCGTGAGACGACCAACTTCCATCGCAGGTCTTGAATAGCGAGCGCCGAGCCACTTTCAGCGAAACTGAACTCGCGCAATACGTTCGTTTCACCGCGAATCAGGGGCATCAAACTACCACCGTCGACTAGGTGGTAACCCACTTCGGGACCTTCAGTCGGAACGTTCGGAAGGTCGAGCCCCATCAAATCACACAGGGTCGGCATGATGTCCACGCTATCGATCAGCGCTTCGACGCGCTTATCGGCCGGCAAGCCGCTGGGCCAGCGCATGATCAAAGGGATCTCAAGATTGGTCTGGTACATCCAATTGTGTTCCCAGAGTCCGTGTTCGCCCAACTCTTCGCCGTGGTCCGAAGTCACGATCACGATCGTATTCTCGAGCACCCCGGCCTGCTCCAATTCCTCGAGCACCAGACCAATCGCGTGATCGGCCTGGGTGACCCCGCCGTAGTAGAGATTGCGAATCTGTTGGATGTCGGCTTGAGTCGGCTTGTAACGTCCACCTTCGATTGCATAGCGATGCTCAGCGTTGAACGTGTTGATCGGCCCTGAATATTCGGGATCGACGTACATCTCACGAAACTCGGGCGCTGGCGCGTAAGGCGTATGCGTCGAGTAGAGGTGCAACATCGCAAAGAATCGCTTATCCGATGCGTTTTCAACCAACCACTTCTCGGCGGTCGTACCGGCCTTGTTGTAGTCGATGCGCTGCGTGAGCTTGTTCACGATATTGAAGATCACCAAGTCGGCACTGAACAAACTCCAGCGACTGGAGCGATGAACCAACTCGTGTCCCTTCAAGACTTCGCAGTAAAGGTCGATCCCGAGCAGCAAGCCACTGCCAGCAGTCACCGCGCCGGTCATGAAGGCTGCCGTGACAAAATCGTCTTGCTTGAGTTCAGGGCCTTCTGCGCGCTTCGCAGTTTTGAAGTGCAGCGGAATGGTCGTGTTGATTCCGACAGCCCAACTCATGCCCGCTTGAAGCTTGAGCATTCCGTGTCGACGCGGGAATTTTCCAGTTAGGAAAGAACCGAAACTCGACCAAGTGAAAGGCGCTTGCACGCGAGCATTCTCGAACAGAACGCCTTCGCGAGCCATCTGATCCATCACCGGCGTTTTTACATTCTCGCTGCCGTACGCACCGATAACGTCCGAACGCAGTGCATCGACCATCACGAGTAAAACGTTGGGCAAGTCCTGGTTGGACTCGACGAAGTCGCCCTCTGAATTGCTTGAGAGCAGCAAGCGATCTTGGTTCAGGAAAAACAAACCTCCCGCGATCACGATGCCCCCCACGGGCAGAGCGATGCGCGACAGCGGCTCGACGATCTTCGAGGTCAAGCGGCGTAGACCGAATACCAGAACCACCGATCCGGCGAACATCACCGCTGCCGCGCCGATGCGTTCAATCGATAGCGCGGGGTAACCCCAAAAAATTTGGCTGCGCGTGCTCCAATAAACCTCAAAGAAAATCGCGAGGACCAAACCCACGAAGGCGAGCACACCGAACCTCGGCGGAGTACTTGCCGACAGCAGACGCCCGCGGCCGATCAGAACCAACAACGCGCCCAGCAAGGCAAATCCGACCGTAAAAAAGACGCTGTAGACAGTGACCGCTCCGGCGATGCAAGCGACCGCACTCAGCGGATCGATGGACTCCAGCATGCGGAGTAACGCAGCCGCCCCATCGACGATTCCAACCAGCAATCCGACCCGGATCCCGCTCTTCAAACCGAGACCGATCGCGGCTCCTAGCTTGGGAGGGAGGAGAGGCTCGGAAGCGTCGGTCGTAGGTGCTTTGGACTGGGACATCATCAATCGGGAAGTCTACGCCCCTCTGGGACGAGCAGCATGAATATCGGCCCCTCTATACGTGATCCGTGAGGGTCGTGAGGGCCGATTCGATTATTGCCTGAGAAAATTAGCGAAGGAACGCAGCATGGGCCGGGGATCTTCATAGCTCTTGCCTCGCAATCGGCGCCAGCCCTGGGTCACGCTAAAATCGAGCATCGAGGTCGCTACGCAGAATTTGACCCACGGACCCGCCAGCGGACCGTGGTGCTTTCGGAAATAGGCCAGTCGATTGCGGTGCCATTCGGGGATGAAGGAGCCGAACTTTTTGGTGCTCGCGCCCTCGTGATGCAGCACCTTGACGCTCTCCAAATAGCGCGTCTTCCAGCCCGCTTGGGACATCCGTAGCGACAGATCCACGTCGTTGAAGAAGAGCCACAACTGCTCATCAAATACGCCCACTTGATCGACGACTTCTCGTCGTACGGTCAGGCAAGCAGCTGGCGGTTGATCGATGTCACGCTCGTCCCCGTGATCCCATTCCATCATGAAGTAGCGGACGAGTTCGGGGCTCTTCGGGAACCAGCGTTCGAATGGCGTTCCGAAGAAGAACGGCGTCCAAAAGTTTGGAAAGCGCATACACGCTGTTTGAATCGAGCCATCCGGGTGAACCAACTGAGGGGCGACGCCGCCGTACTCGGGATGCTCGCGAAGGTAGTCGACCATCTCCACTAAGCCGTTACCGATGATTTCCGTGTCCGCATTGAGCAGCAAGATGTAATCACCCGTCGCCATTGCAATGCCTTGATTGCATCCTATCGCGAATCCTTCATTCGCATCATTGCGTTTGAGTTTCACGTTCGGAAACTCCTCCGCCACCATGTCCGCCGAAGCATCACCACTGGCGTTGTCCACCACGATAATTTCGGTTTCAGGTTTCTCGGCCCGTTCGATTGAAAACAGGCAAGCGCGCAACAACCCGACGGTGTTCCAAGAGGGGATTACGATTGAGAGTTCCATTACGTTCGCTGCCCTACGGACTGCATCTCATTGACGAGTCGTTCCATCAACCGATCGACCTCATGATCGCGTTCGACGATTCCGCGCAATTCATTACCAAGTTCATTGCGTTGATTAGGGGCAAGTGCGAGCAGTGCTTCGAGCTTAGCTGCAAGCTCTGCATCGTCACCGGCTACAAATAGTAACGAATCGGCGCCACCTGTGATCTCAGATAAGAGCGCCGGAAAACTGTCGTTGCAAGTCACGACGGGACGGCGCGTGGCCATCGCCTCTAGCACTACTTTATCGACGCTGCCGGTCAAACTCGCGCTGACCAGGATGCTCGAGCGGCGATACAGCTCGGCGATTTCCGGATAAGGCACCTCCCCCAACAAGTGCACTCGTCCCGCAAGAACTCCCGAGTTGATCTCGCGCTGAATTTCGGCAATGAGTTCATCGTCACCCTGCGCCAAAGCGCCACCGGCGAAGTCCAATTGCAAATCATGTCCGCCTTCGACCAGACGGGACACCGCTTTCAATATCGTGAGTGGATCCTTGGCGCGCGTCAATCGGCCGACAGTCAACAACCGCACGGGCTGCTCGGGTTCGGCTCCGCGATCATCAAAGTGATCCAGGTCGATCCCGTGACCCGTTACGAGCTTTAGCGGCGTCTCGAGTCGCAACGATTCATCACTGGCCGTAAACATGCGGTCGACAATCTGAGCGGATCGGCGCAAGCGCTCATCGACACCCTTGTGGGTATACCAGAGGAATAAGCCCGCTCCGGCTTTGCGCGCGGGTCCTTCGGCAACCAAGGCATAGCGCGGTACCATGTGCGCGAGCACCGTGTCGAATCCGTCTTGCTTGAGAGCTTCATTCAAAACGCTGCGATAACGAAAGTAGCGACGAACGACACCCTTGCGACCAATTTCACGAACGTCGACATTGTCCGGCAAGCCCGACAAATCGCCAACTTCGAGTGCAACCACTCGCACGCTCTCGGTGTACTTGGCGAGCCCCGCAATCCAGCGCGTGACAAA
This sequence comes from Planctomycetota bacterium, assembly GCA_047639415.1. Classification (GTDB taxonomy): domain Bacteria; phylum Planctomycetota; class UBA1135; order UBA1135; genus OFTM34. The sequence continues at coordinate 10,859 of JBLINP010000002.1, forward strand.
ACCCAACACCGCGTCTTGGGCGTCAATCACTTGAGTGAGGAAGAGCAACTTCACGCGCGCACCAACTCCTCGCCGACCAAACGCCCCAAACCCTGCGCGTACTCGCCGATGATGCGACTGTATTCGAATCGCTGCACAGTTTGACGTGCGGCCACGCCCATCTTAATGCGGCGGTCTTCGTCGGAAAGCGCGCGATCGAAGGCACGCGCCAAGCTTGGAGCATCAAAGTCGGCCCGCTCACCGTTTTCGCCATCGTTCAATATTTCGGCCATGATGCCGACCGGTGTCGAAACCGAGGGAACGCCGCAAGCCATCGCTTCCACGGTCACGCGCGGGCCGCCTTCGCAGGTCGAGGCGCAAACACAGATGCGACTGGCTCTGTACACGTCCGCCAAATCGTCGGGCGTTTCGACCCAATCCAAGAATCGAACGTATTTGGAAATGCCTCTTTTGGCAACACGAGCTTCGGTCGACTTGCGCATCGGCCCGCGCCCCAAAAAGAGCGCCGTTGCAGGCCGTCCCTTTTCGGCCAAGATCGCCAACGCGTCCACGATTCGGTGCAGCCCTTTGTTGTTCACCATGCGACCGACGAAAACAACGTCCTGATCGATGGTCGGGTTTGGATCTGGGCTGGGCTGAAAAGTTTCAAGGTCGATATACAGCGAATGCATGACGTGCACTTGCTCAGAAGGCACGCCCCAACTTTGAAGCAGAGTGGGCATTTCTGTGCCGTTGACTACGCGAAAGCCAAGCGCGCGCTTGCGAGCCCAGCGAACGTAGGCGCGTGCGATGCGACGATCCACGACTTCGCGCAAATCAGCAGCCACCGGCACGCCGGGAACGTGATGAATTTCGGAGAGGTAAGGAACCTTCGTCGCTCGCGAGAGTGCCGCCGATCCCAAGCCGTTATAAAACCAGCCGTAGTCATGACTGACGATCAAGCTGTGGCCGTGAGCTTCGATCAGCTCCTGCCCTTTCCGCCGAATCGAAGCAGCCATCTTCCGGCGACTGCAATCTGCCGGATGAAAGTGAACGTTGTCGTGAATGGTATTCACGGTAATCGGACGATCGGGACGCGGCGTGAGCACATCGATGCGTTCAAAGTAGCGCGAGAACTCAGCCTGCATGGAATAGAACGGTCCTCGCTCTCCGATTGCGACTTGCCGATCGCCGCTGACCATCAAGAGGCGCATGAGTGCTCCTTGCGAACAGCTTCGTAAAGCGCTTCCAAACGATCCGCCAAGCTCTTGGCGCTATAACGCGTCGACACGCGCACGCGAGCGCGTTGCCCCATCGCCGCAGCTTCGATTGGATTGCCGAGCATCTGATCCAATCCGTAGGCCAACTCGGCCGCATCCTCCGCGATGAAACCCGTGCGTTCGTGCGCCACGATTTCTGAAACTCCGCCGACGTTGGTCGAGAGCGCGGGCAAGCCGGCAGCCGCAGCTTCAATCAACGCCACCGGCAAGCCTTCAGAATGCGAAGTCAACATGACTGCATCGAGACTAGCGAACACAGGCGTCATGTCGTCGACGGCTCCCAGCATGTGCACGCGTTCGCTTAGGCCTGGCGCCAGTCCACCAATGCGGCGCTCCAAAGCTCCGCGCTCGGAACCGTCGCCAATGAAAACCATATGCAACTGCGGATGACGCGCCGCCATCATCTCAAAAACATCGATCGCCATTTGCGGTTGTTTCACGGGAGCCAAACGTCCCACCATTCCCACGACGAAATCATCAGAGCCGGCTCCGATCTCGCGGCGCAACTCAGCATGCGCTTGGTTTCGCGGTCGCTCAAGCGCCAACAGATGATCCAAATTCGCTCCCGGAGGAATCACGACGAGTTTCTCCTCGGGGACCACCGCTAGGCGCACCAAGTCGTCCGCGGTCGCATGCGAGACTGCGACGATACGATCACAGAGTTCGCTCAACTTCTGTTCGCGACGAATCAAAACTTTTGCGATCGGCTCCGGAAAATAACCTTCGAAGACGTGCCCATGGAAGGTGTGAATTTTACTCGTGCTCGCCAAATTCCGAGCAGCGCGTCGGCCGACCATGCCGGCTTTCGTGGCGTGCGTATGCAAGAGGTCGGGCTCGAATTCCAGAAGCGCTTTACGAAGCGCCCGCTCGGCACGTCGGTCCCCAATCGGACTCAATCCTCGCGAAAGACCGGGCAAACGAATCACGTCAAGCCCGCGCTCCCGCGCGGTCTCGAACAGATCGCCCTCGCCGGGTTCCGGCGTTCCCACGAAGATGCGCAGCTCATGTCCCCGCTCCATGAGCAAAGGATCGCTCGCCAAAACCTGTCGTGAAGGACCTCCCAGATTCAGGCGTGTCAGAACTCGGGCGATACGCATGCCCGCAATCTCACTCGAACAGGCTGAGGTGGTACAGAACCAAAACGGTATAGGTTGCGGTTGCCACCCATAAACCGAAACGCGCCAGGAAGAAGTTCTTGTGAATGCACAGAACCAAAACGGCAACTCCGATCAAACTGGACTTGTAGAGCACAAAACCCCACCGGCCGGTTTCGAGTAAGCGATCGGCGATCGGATTGAGTTCGATCCCGCCAGCCTGAAGGTGGACCAGCGTGAAATAGCTGTCCCCAACATTCATCAGGCATACCCAAACCGCCATGAGCCACAGTCGCAGGCTATAGCGATCCACAAAGGTTCCCTCGCGCTCACTCGTCCGTCGAATCGCCTTTCGGCGGCCTTTGCCGAAAGTGAACCTCGAGAAGCGCGGCGTGGGTTCGGCACGCCGATCGATACCGCGATAGATCGCGGCCGCCGCTGACAAGCCGGCTTCGGGCTCTTCACCCGCTGTACTTTTTTGTTCGTGCTTCAACGCGCAGTATTGTGCTTCGAAGCTAGCCAAAGCCGCTCCGGTGCGAATTTATCGTCGAATTCCGAGCGCATTCTGAAGACCGCCTTTAAAGCGGACCCTGAAGTGCTCCGCCAGGCCTACGAACCCGACTCTACTCCAGCGTCCGCTCCACCTTCGGTGCCGGCCTCAGCCTCGCCATCGGCGGCGTCTGTGCCCTCGGACTCCTCCGGGGGCAGCACGCCAGCGTTTTTCGGGTGATTCGGCGGATAGGCGCCCGGTCGCAGAACCTCAATGCCCGTACCGTGCCCCGTCAGGCCATCAACGCCCTTCGGCGGATCCCAGAAATCGCAGCGAATCGTCATTGCGTAAACGCCATCCGCTTGCCACGGACGGCGAAGCGCCTTGGGCGAAATACGCTCCACGACGACGTCTTCCATCCACATCTCGGTGATTTCGTTCCAACCGCTCAACCACCGGAAGCGCTTGTGCGGCAGAACACAGTTCTCACCAAGCTTGATCGCTCCCTCGAAGTCCATGGTCCACCAGCGCAAGTAGGGAGCTTTGCGAACCGTGTCATCGGGAAAGTTGAACTGCAATTGAACAACGCGGTTCTCCGCGGGATCCACGAGCAAGTGAAATTCATCGACGATGCCGTACTCCTCGACCATCCACGGGTAGTAGTTCAGCATCATGACTTTGGACATTTGTACGGCGTACATCTCCAAAGTGCCGACTTCAGACTTCTCCTCGCGCATGAAGGCCATTTTGCAATTCATCGAACGCAGCGAAAACGGCATCGTTCCTGTAAAGCGTTCCATTCGAACGCTAGTGGTCGCGGTTCGCTCGCCTTTCGGCGTACGCGTGTAATTACCGCGAACTTCGCGCCAAGCGATTTCACCAAATTTCACTTCGCGCTGAAAATCGGGACCGGTCAGCGAGGGCTTTGCAAACTCGGCGTAGATGTAACCAGAAGCTTCGGTGTTCAAGTGAACCAAGCGCGGCTCGTAGTGATGAACCCGCCACGGATTCTTGCCCTTGCCCGTATTCATCTTGCTGCGATTGAGCAAGTCGTAACGGAAACCACCGAGCTTCATGTAGGCATCCCAACCACCGGCCGACTCGATCAAACGCCCGAGCATTTCCTCTCCGCGTTTGAGCGCCTCCGGATCTTTCCAGGCTTCGGAAATAGGCGGACGCACCAGGGTCGGGTGCAGCGCCTCGCGCATGCCACCCTTGTTGAGCGGAAGCCCCCTTTGCTTCTGCGCGTCGAGAGTGGAGGTCCCGATACAAGAGAGCAGCAGGGCGAATACAAGTACAAGAGCCGCTGGCTTGCGCGGCGAACTGACAATCGAACGATTCATGGCGGTAGAGGCTACCCTGCTGAGAGCGGGGTCGGAAGGACGATCACATCCCTCATCTGGCTTGGTTTTTTGGACGATGAACATTTTTCGGGGTGTCCAGACGAATCCTACGCGAGCAGAGCCTTAAATGTTGGGCTGGACTCCTGCAGGCTGGGCTCTCACGAGGCAGATTTAGCCGACGAGCTCCGTATAGATGGCGAGGGTCTCCTCCACCATGCGATCGAGCCCGAAGTGCTGATGAACTCGTTTTCGACCCGCCTGCCCCAACTCCTCGCAAAGATTTGGGTTTTCCGCCAATCGAAGGAACCCAGCGGCGAGGGCAGGAACGTCCGAGGGAGGCACGAGCAAGCCGGTTTCACCGTCGAGAACGACTTCCGGGACGGCTGAGACGCCGGAGGCGAGTACCGGCCGACTGGCGGCCATCGCTTCGAGGAATACCAGCCCCAAGCCCTCCCACAGAGAGCTCATTACGAAAACGTCGGAGAAGCCGATCAGAACTGGAACGTCGCGGCGAATGCCGGCAAAAATGACGTCATCCCCCAATTCCAGCTGAAGGGCGAGGGCTTCTGCACGCTCGCGACCATCGCCGAAGGGGTCATCCCCAACCAGCAAGAGTCTTATGTCCGGATTCGATTGGCGGGCCTCTGCGAAGGCCTTGAGCAAGACGTCGTGAGCCTTTTGGGCGGCGAAACGCGCCACGCAGATGAAGACCCGATTCTCCGGCTCGAAACCAAACTCTGCCCGGGCGTGGTTGCGCTCTTCGATCGGGACTTCGGCCGCCTCGATGAAAGGCCTCGGGTCGATTCCGTAGTAGACGCGACGCAGGGAGCTGGCGCGAACGTGGCCATAGCGTTCGACGAATTTCCCAACGTGATCAGAGAGCACAATCGTCAAGCTTGGCAGGTTGCCAAGCACTGCGTGGATGCCAGAAACAAGCGGCCGCTTCATCACTTGTTCGTCGTTGTGCTTGCCGGATATCAACCGCTTCCGACGCAAGCACAGGCTTGCCAAGACGGCGACAAGCATGTCGGCCTTCAGCAGGTGAGAATGAATCAGGTCCGCGTGCCGGATGGCCGCCATCAGATCGAAAAAAGGCGCGGTGGTCATTTCAACGCGCTCGGCACCTGCTTTTAGGAAGTCACCGACGAGCGATCCATGACCTCTCAGGTACATCACGCGAACGGAGTGGCCGCGCTCACTCTGGCCACGAACTTGGCTGAGGATATGCATCTCTGCACCCCCGACATCAAGCGTTGTTATGACGTGCAGGATCTTCATAGGAGTTCTTCATACACCCCAAGCATGCGTTTAACCATCACGTCGACGCCGAATTCTTCGGCAACGCGCTGCCGGGCCGTCCGCCCCATCGCCGCACGCTCTACTGCGTCGAGCTTCATGAAACAGCCCATGGCGCGCGCAATGTCGGCGGGCGACTCGAGCTCGGCTAAAAATCCCGTCTCGCCCTCTCGGATCAGCTCACGCACGCCGTCGACGCGAGTTCCAACCACAGGGAGCGCGCTGGCTCCCGCTTCGAGCACGACGTAGGGCATGCCTTCCCAACGCGAAGGCACGAGTACGAGATCTACGGTTCCGAAAAGCGCCTGCAAATCGTTGCGCCATCCTAAAAAGTGAACGCGGTCACCCAGTCCAAGTTCGGAAACGAGAGCCTCCAGCTCACCCAGCCAATCGCCATGGCCCGCCAACAGGAGATGCAGCTCTTCCAAGCCAGGTTCCTTCAAAGCACGAATGGCCAAATCCTGCCCCTTCGCACTGTTGAGCAAACCAGCCACGATGGCGAGCGGAGCATTCTCGGGCACGCCCAACTCGACTCGCTCGCAGCGCACATCCGTCAGCCATGGCGTGGAATCAATACCGTTGGGCACCACGCGAACAATATCTGATCGAACCACGCCTGCCGCTCGAATCGTCTCCGCTTCGCTTTCGCTAACGGCCACCAAACGATCGGTGCGAGCGCCAAGAAAGCCTTCGACCTTTCGATAAACGAATCGTTTGGGCGGCGAAAACATCGCAGAAAACAGAAAGGCAAACGTGTGTGGCGTATGGACGCGCTTTCCAATCTTGGTGGACAGCGAAGCCACTCGCCCGAGCACGCCCGCCTTACTGCTATGCGTGTGAACGATGTCGGGGCGTACATCCTTCAGCAGTCGCTTCAAATCGCGACAATGAAAGTGATCGACGATTGGGCTGATCTCGCGAACCATGGGCAGCTCCGTCACACGGGCCCCTTCCGATTCAAGCGCCGCAAGATCCGCGCGAAAGGCCGGCTCGCGTTCCGCGGAAACGACGAGATGAGTTTCGATGCCTTGGGCCACAAGTCCGCGCGTGAGGTCGACGATGTGACGCCGAGTTCCGCCGATGGTGGATTCCATCACCTGAAGAACGCGCATACCAGGGCGAGCCAAAGCAGTGCGCTAGTGAGCGCCGGTGCCCCGCATCACAGCGAAGACGGTCAACATGATGATGACCAAGTCGAGCAACACCGAGCGGTTCTCAATGTAGTAAATGTCGTAGTCGAGATTCTGATGAATGGCGAAGCGGCGACCGGATGAGATCTGCCACAACCCCGTGATGCCTGGCTTGGCGCGCAGTCTTTCACGATCGAGAGCGTCGTACTTTTCCACGATGAAAGGCATCTCCGGACGCGGACCGACGATGCTCATCTCGCCGCGCAGAACGTTGATGAACTGCGGCAGTTCATCAAGACTATAGCGGCGCAAGAAGCGTCCAATTGGCGTAATCCGAGGGTCCGAGGCCGAATCAGGAGTTGGAGCATCACCACCCGCCTGCGTGTACATCGTGCGGAACTTGAACATGCGGAAGGGCTTGCCGTCCTTGCCTATCCGCGTCTGCATGAAGAAGACGGGACCTTCGGATTGACGGCGAATCAAGATCGTGGCGAGTACGAAGGCCGGCATCAGGACCAACAAAAACGTCATTGAAAACACCAGATCCAGCAAGCGTTTGCAGACCATCGTAATGAAGTCGAGCTTGCGATCTGGACGCGAGATCAATGGAATCGAATCCAAGTTTTCGATCTTCACACGTTGGGACATCAAGTGATAGAAACGCGGAACAACGCGGAAGGGTATTCCGCGCGTCTCGAGTGATTCGATCACTTCCATCACGCGCGCTTCTGAAGATTCGGGCAGGGCAACGAAAACCTCGTGCACCTTGAACTCGCTCACGAGTTTCGTCAGGTCATCGAAGCAACCCAATACCGGTGAGCCTTCGATTTGTTGTCCAACCTCTTCGGGCTTCTCGGACATGAAGCCGACAAAGCGCAGCCCAAGGGTCGGCACCAAAACGAACTTGCGCTGTAACCACAGAGCGGTCTCTTCCGTCCCCAGAATTAGAACGTTCCGATTGCCAATGCCGCGACGGTGCAAGTACTGAATCGCGCGGAATGAGAAGAAACGACTAACCGAAGTGCCCGCGCCAATCAGAAGAAACACGACGACCAAGTTGAGTCGCGAAAACGAAGTCGGTCCCAAGTTCAATTGGAACAGTTCGTAAATCGGCTTCACGACCCCGTAGAGCCCGTGCGTCGATTCCTGTTCGGTCGGACGGAGCATCGCGATCAACGTAACTACGATCACGAAGCTCACCACCGTGCTCTTGGCGATCGCCTTGAACTCCTCGACGTTCAAGAGACTCTTGACCGGTCGATACATCCCGAAGCCGTGGAAGACCACCAAACTCACGACGATCGTGAGGCCCCATAGCTCGTAGTAAACCGCCATCGACGGCTCGCGAATCGTCGATTCGTAGCCCGCCATAACGGCGTGAGCCAACCAACAAGCGACGAGGATCACGAGTGAATCCAATACCACTTGAATCCCCTGAAACAGGGGACGGAAGTGTCGTCGAGCTATAGTGCCAGCAGAACTCATGGATATTGAAAGTCCGAAGGACGGTGAAGGATCAACGCGATCCTAAAGATCCACCGAAGTGGAGTTATTCAATAATAGACGGGTGGAGAAGGTTCGCGCCGATGAGCGCCCAGGTTCCAGTTAATTTTGGGCGATCTCGCCCCGATTCACGGATGCTATCGCTAAATGGACTCGAACCCACTTATCAACTCTGGAAGCGTATCGGCAGCACGACCCGCCTGAGTTGGGTAATGCCGTTTAAATGCTGTAGATCCTCCCCACCAGACTCCGTCCGTGACGGCTCGAAGCGCGGCCCACGGCACGCCTGAATGCTGGGCGACGAAGGCTGCCGCGGCCGTTTCCATGTCCGCCACGGGCGTTCCTAGGAAAGCTCTTCCCAACCTCAACCGCCTCCAAGGTGTGATAACGGGTCGATCAGCGGTCAGGAAGGCGCCTGTCAGCCCACCTGTCTGCGTGGCCCAGGCTCCCAAAATTTCGGGTTCGGCCAGCACCTCGCGTGTCTCTCGAATGGCTGAGTCGATCTGGATCGCCCGCTCGCAGTGAACGAGATCGCCTGGGCTCGTTGTGCGCTTGAGCCCGCCACAGACGCCCACGACGAAGAGGGCTCGCCCGACACCTTCGGCAATCAAAGCGCTCGCGGCCCGTGCGGCCGGCACTTTGCCCACGCCGCCGACGCAGGCGAGTACTTGCCGCCCGTGAATCTCAAGCTCCCACAGCCTGAGACCGTGATGCTCGCGCTGCCCGATGGAGTAGTCCCTAAGACTTCCCAACTCAGCATCCAGTGCGCAGAGGATGCCCAGCGCTTCACCCTCCGGCGCGATTCTCTTCGATTCAGCCATATGGCTTTATTCTGCCGCTCCTTAGCCTTCGTTGCGCTACTTGAGCGGCAATTAGGCGGTATATTGTAGGGTCCAAACTTGAGCGATGAGACGCGCTCATCCCCCTTCACCAATCTCGTGTATTCGGGTCGGTCGCCCTCGAGACCTTCCCTTTGGACGCGCTTCGTTTTCGCGATCCGCGCCCTCTCTTAGAAATTCAGATATGAAAATCGCCATCACCGGAGCCACCGGCTTTATCGGACAGTACATGGTCCGTGGCATGGTCAACGCCGGACACAGCGTGCGCGCGCTTTGCAGACCTGGCCGCGAGCATGCACTCGATTTGCCCGAAGAGGGCGAAGTCGACGTCCATATCGGCGACTTGACCGACAAAGCCTCGCTCAAAAATTTCATGGTGGATGTCGACGTCCTGATTCATCTAGCCAGCGCACACGATCACTTCTCCGATGATGTGATGCAGAAAGTCAACGTACGCGGATCCGAATACCTCGTCGATGAAGCCAAGCGCACTTCGCCGAAAGCACGCCTCTTCATCATTTCCTCCGCGGTGATCGGACAACCGGTCTACAGCTACTACCGCGATTCGAAGCGCGTGCAGGAGAAAGTGTTCCGCGGCTCGGCGATGGACTGGGCTTCCTTCCGTCCCACTTTGGTTTATGGCAAGGGCGACGATCGTCACACGGGCAAGCTGCTGCGCCGTTGCGCGAAGAAAGGCTCCTACTGGGTTCCGCACAGGGGCAATTCCAAGATCAACCCCGTTCACGTCGATGACGTCGTGGAAGCCATCATCAAATTTTTCGACTTCAAGCGCGGAGTCGATTGCGTCTACGAATTAGCTGGCCCCGAGGGCATTTCCTTCAACGAGTTCGTCGACTTGACGATCAAAGCAGCCGGCGGGAAGCTCAAGCGGCGCAACATTCCACGCAAGTGGGCCAATCGATTGATCTTCCTCAAAGGCCTAGTGACCGACAACTCCGAAGACCGGCGTGCGTCGGCTTACTTTTCTCTGCACCACGATCACGACATCACCAACGCCGTCTACGAGCTTGGTTGGAAGCCGCGCACGTACGCAGAAGGCATCGCCGAAGTCGCACAGGGCGACTGGTGGCATACGGCTCAAGAAGAGTAGAACAGCCTGGAGCAATTCACTTTGAATCGCTCCAAGCCTGAACTCAATCGTCGTCACGCAATTTGGTCAGTACCGAGAGATCCTCGATCGTGCTCGTATCGCCCGTCGTTTCTCGACCGGCCGCAATGTCGCGCAACAAGCGCCGCATGATCTTGCCGCTGCGCGTTTTCGGTAACGCATCGGTGAAGCGAATCTCCGCCGGTCGCGCCAACTTGCCGATCTCGGTTGAGACGTGCGCTATCAATTCGCCCCGCAGTCCATCGGTGACTTCAACTCCGCCGCCCAGCGTGACGAAGGCCACGATGGCTTCGCCGGTCACCTCGTCCGGACGCGAAACCACGGCGGACTCCACGACTTTGGCGTGCGCAACCAAGGCGCTTTCGACTTCCATGGTCGAGAGGCGATGACCGCTGACGTTGATCACGTCATCGATGCGCCCCATCACCCAAAAATAGCCATCGTCGTCGCGACGCGCGCCATCGCCCGCCAAGTAGACGCCGTCAAACTTCGACCAATAGGTCTCGCGGTAGCGCTCTTCGTTCTTCCAAATACCCCGCAACATCGAAGGCCACGGGCTCTTGATTACCAAGAAGCCGCCTTCGTTCGCGCCGCATTCTTGGCCCTCCTCGTCAAAGACCGCTGCGTCGACGCCGAAGAACGGAAGCGTTGCAGAGCCAGGCTTCGTCGTCGTCACGCCCGGCAAAGGCGTCAACATCATCGAACCCGTTTCGGTCTGCCACCAAGTATCGACGATTGGGCAACGCTTGCCGCCAATCGTCTCGTGGTACCACATCCAAGCCTCGGGATTGATCGACTCGCCCACTGTTCCGAGCAATCGCAAACTCGACAAATCGTACTTAGCCGGATGCTCGTCGCCCCAACGCATAAAGGTGCGAATGGCCGTGGGAGCGGTGTAGAAAGTCGAAACCTTGTACTTCTCAACCAGCTCCCAAAAACGCCCTTCGTGCGGAGCGTTCGGAGCGCCTTCGTACATCAGGCTGGTGACGCCGTTCGCCAAGGGGCCGTAGACGATGTAGCTGTGACCGGTGACCCAACCAATATCGGCGGTGCACCAAAAGACGTCGTCGGCGCGCATGTCGAAAACGTATTTGCACGTCATGTAGGCGCCGAGCAAATAACCACCGGTTGTGTGACGAATGCCCTTGGGACCACCAGTGGTTCCCGAGGTATAGAGCAGGAAGAGCGTGTCCTCACTGTCCATCGGCTCCGGTGCACAATCCTCACTCGCCGTCGGAACGATGTCGTGATACCAAACATCGCGATCCGCGTTCCAATTGACATTGTTCTCGCAACGCTTGACGACGAGGACCGTATGAACGAAGTCCAAGCCTTCAACCGCTTCGTCCACTTGCTGCTTGAGCGCCAGTACACTGCCACGTCGGTAACCGCCATCGGCTGTAATCACCGCGGCGCATTCGCCATCCTCGATACGATCGCGCAGGGCTTGCGAACTGAAGCCGCCAAACACCACGGAGTGCGCAGCCCCGATTCGCGCGCAGGCCAGCAGCGTCATCGCTAGCTCGGGAATCATCGGCATGTAAACCGCGACTCGGTCGCCCTTCTTGACCCCACGACTCTTGAGCGCGTTCGCGAACTTACAGACTTCGCGATGCAATTCACGATAGGTCAACGTGCGCGTATCACCCGGCTCACCTTCCCAATGGAAGGCCACTTTATCGGCGACGTCAGTTTCGAGATGTTGGTCGAGCGCGACGGCCGACGCGTTGAGTTTGCCACCTGTGAACCACTTCGCAACCGGAGCTTCGCTCCAATCCAAAACGGTCTCGAAGGGCTCGATCCAAGGCAGGTTTTGTGCTTCGCGTCCAAAGAATGCGTCGGGATCGTCAATCGACTCCCGATACATCTTCTGGTACTGCTCCATGCTTTTGACTCGCGCTTTGGCGCGAAATTCATCCGACGGAGGAAAGGTGCGGGTCTCGTTCAGGACGCTTTCGATCTCAGCCATAGTGTTCTCCTACCAAGCGGAAACTAGAGCTTAAAGCCGAGGGCGCGAATCACCAAGGCTTGCCGTGCGCGGAAGCTCGAATTTGCAGATCGACCGGGCGAAATCGCGATTAGGCGCGGCGCGCGAAGAGCGTGAAGTAGCGCGCCATTTTGCCCGCCATTCGCATCGGATGGCGCATTTCGCGCACGATGCGTCGCGGACGCAGATAGAAGCGCCGGTAGCCTTCGCGAATCTTGCCTTCGATTCGCTCAGCGGTCATGTGCTCGTTGCCTTCGAGGGCATTGAACCCGGTCATCGCCGAGTAATCGATCACCGTGTCGCCATACAAGATTTGATGCAAGGGCGTACCGGGGTAAGCCGTCACGGCGCAGAACTGAACTTGATCGGGATCCAAGCGCTCGACCAAGTCGTAGGTTTCTTCGACCATCGACTCGGTTTCCTCGGGGAAACCGATCATGCAGAAAGCGCGCGTTTCGATTCCCAACTCGCGGCAATCATCGAAAACCGCTTGAGCTTGAGCGTGATCACTCAACTTATTGCCGCAGTGTTTCTTCTGAATCTCGTCGTTGCCCGATTCGACACCGAGTGAAATGTGACGACAACCGGCGGCGGCCATCTTCTCTAGAGTTTCGCGATCGAGAGTCTTGATCGCTGTTTCGCACTGCCACTCCAAATCCAGTCCCTCGCGCATGATCCCGTCGCAAATGTCGCGCACGCGATCCTTGCGGGTTGTGAAGATCGGATCGCGGAAGACCACCTGACGCAAACCGTGATTGCGATGCAGGTCGACCAGTTCACTGACGACGTGCTCGGGTGAGCGGAAGCGGAATTTCAGGCCCTGAGCCAAGGTATAGCCGCAGAACGAACAGTTGAGCGGACAACCACGCGAGGACTTGACCGTGGTCACGGGCTCGGTCAATCCCGGAAACTTGTACAGCGAGTTGTCGAGCAAATGACGTGCAGGAATCGGCAGATCATCCAAGTCCTTGATCTTGTCGCGCGCAGGCTCGTGAACGATTTCGTTCGACGCTTTGTCGCGGCGGCTAGTTCCCTCGACACCTTCGAAGCCTTCACCGGCTGCAACTCGCTTGGCCAACTCTTGCACGGTGAACTCGGGTTCTCCGCGCACCACGACGTCGACGTTGTTGCCGTCGAATAGTTCGCCCGGAGTGTAGGTCACTTGGCTGCCCAAAATCGCAAGCGGCACGTTCAAGCGTTCGCGTAGTTTCCGGGCCAATTCGAGATCGCAGTCGAGCGAAGTGCTCGACGAATCCATGCAAATCAGAGTGGGCGCTTCGTTCGCGATGAACTCGAGAGCCGCGGCTGCATCATCACCCCGTGCATCGGCGTCGTAGATCGCGACTTCGTGACCGTCGGCGAGCAGTACACTCGCCACGTGAGCCAACTCAATCGGCGGATACAAAAGCTCCGGATTGACGGCCATGCCAAAGCCTCCCATCAGACCGCGACTGACGCGGTATTCCGGAGGACTGGGCGGATTGACGAGGACGACTTTCAAGGACGAGGAATCGGGTGGAGAAGTGGTGAAGCTGTAATGGAGTTCCGTCTGCGATCAGCGGAACTTCGTATTAAGTGTACGTGCCTGAAACCCGCCAGGGGCTAGCAGCCCGTAAGAAGCTGTCGAAATCCCTGCCAAAGGCGCTATTCCTTCCTTAGCTCGCCCGAGAGCTTCTCAATCTCGCGCTCCAGCCGTCCCAGGAATTTCTGGGCTTCTTTGTCCGTGACGGTCTTCGTCGGAGATTGCAACAGGACGTGGTAAGCGAGGGATTTGCGCCCGTCGCCCACCTGCTCGCCCCTATAAAGATCGAAAAGCTCGACGTCGCGAACCAGGCCCTTCCCGGAGTGCTCGATGGCCGATCGGACCTGCTCGGCAGTGACCGCTTCGGGAATCGCGAGAGCGACATCGATTTTGTTGCCTGGGAACTTCGGAAGTGTTTCGTAGGTCGAAGCACGCTCCGCAATCGCCAGGTAGGCATCGATGGAAAAGCTCGCCACGGCGACGTCGCCGGAAACGCCGAGCGAGCGGGCAACGCGTGGATCGAGGTCCGCGAGGAAGCACAACTCGAAGAAGTCCTTCTTTAACTGGTAGCCGCCAACCACGCGACGGGCAGGATGCGACCAAGCGGGACGGTCATCCTCCACGGCGTGCCAAGTGATTGGAACGCGGAGAGCATGACCCAAATCTTCAACGACTGCTTTCAACGCTGACAATCGGTCGCCATCAAAACGCGAGCGCTTGCCCGGTTTGGGCGCTGCCCATGCTAAGGCCACTTCGTGAACCTGACGCGGCTGACCGCGATCGCCGGGATGTTCTTCATCGGCGGGCAAGTAACCTTTGCCAACCTCGAACAAGCGCACGTCTTCGCGGTTGCGCAGGTTCTTTTCGAGTAAGCCAATCACGCTGGGCACGACCGAACGGCGAACGCGATTCCAGCCTTCCGAAACCGCGTTGACGACTTGAACATAATCTTCATCGGCAACGCCCGTTTTTTGAGCCAAGTCCTCGGGCAGGAAGGAGTACGTCAACACTTCGTGGAAACGTGCGCCGCCAGCGAGACGATCTTGAATGGTGCGAATCGCTTCGCGTCGTTCGTCGAGCGGCAAGGGTCGAACGGCAGTCACGAGCTCTTGTTCTTCGATCTTGGTTAGGCCGTACAAGCGCCCTACTTCTTCGATCAAATCGACTTCGAGCGTGATGTCCTTAGTCGCACGGAAGGAAGGCACGCTGACTTTGAGCGGACTGGTTCCTTCTACGCCGAAGCCAAGCCGCTCCAAGTAACCGCGCAACTCGTCATCCGGAATATTCGTTCCGAGCAGGTTGCGCAGGCGCTCCGGGCGCAGTTCGATCACACTCGACGGATCCTGCCAATCGCCGGCATCGGTCACCGTTGAGGGCAATTCGATGCCTGGCACGATTTCGGCCAAGGTCCGCACCAAATGTGCAGCAGCCTGCATCGGGAGCATCGGATCGAGGGACTTTTCAAAACGCGCGGAAGCGTCGGTACGCAATCCAATGCGAGTTGAAGTGCGGCGGATGACGGTCGGATGGAAGCTGGCCACTTCGAGCAACAAAACGCTCGTGCCCGCGGCTACCATCGACTCTTTCCCACCCATCACGCCCGCGATCGCCACCGGCTTGTCGCCCGATGTGATCAAGATGTCCTCGGGGCAAAGCTCGCGCTCGACATCGTCGAGCGTCGTCATCTTTTCTCCCGCACTTGCATCGCGAACCACGATTCCGTCGTTCGATATCTGCGTGCGATCAAAGAGGTGATTCGGTTGCCCGAGGTCGAACATCACGAAGTTGGAGACGTCTACGGAGAGCTCGATCGGACGCTGTCCGACGGCCAACAACAACTGGCGCATCCAGGCCGGAGTCAGCTCGGCGGTCAATCCCGAAATTTCGAGCGCGACGTAACGCGAGCAGTTTGAGGTTTCGACTCGAACGGGAACTCCCGCGCTCGCGCCCGTCTCTGGAAGTGTCAAATCGAGCGGCAATAATTCGCGCCCTGTGATTGCGGACAACTCGCGAGCAAAACCGCGATGGCCCCACAAGTCGGGACGGTGAGTGATCGCCTTGTTGTCGATCTCGATGGCCCAATCCACCATGTCCAGCTCGCTAGCCACTGATTGGCCGACCTTCGCTTCGGCGTCGATGACCCAAATGCCATCGTGCTCGTCGCCCAACTCAAGCTCGCGCACGGAACAAATCATTCCGCGCGATTCCACACCGCGGATCTTCGACTTCTTGATCTTGAAATCGCCGGGGAGCAGCGTACCCACTTGTGCAACCGCCACCTTTTGGCCCTTGTCGACATTCGGCGCGCCGCAAACGATTTGCAACGGTTCATCGGCACCGACATCGACGGTACAGATGTTGAGCTTATCCGCGTCCGGATGCTTCACGCGTTCCGCAACGTAACCCACCACGACGGCATCCATGTGCGGAACGACGCGCTCGACACCCTCCACCTCTGCCGTGTGAAGCGTCAAGAGACGAGCGACTTCGTCCACATCCAGACCGGTTAGGTCGATGTGTCGCGCGAGCCATTTGTATGAAATCAACATGATCTAAAACTGCTCCAGGAACCGCAGGTCCCCGCCCATGAAATGTCGAAGATCGTCGATCTTGTTGCGCATCATCACCAAACGGTCGAGTCCCATACCGAAGGCGAAGGCGCTCCAGCGCTCGGCATCCAAACCGCCCGCGCTAAGTACGTTGGGATGGACCATGCCGCATCCGCAGTACTCAACCCAAGTCGTGTTTTTGCAAACGCGACAGCCGTCTTTGCAGAAGGGACAGCGAATGTCGACTTCGAAACCGGGTTCGACGAAAGGAAAGAAACCGGGGCGCAAGCGCACGTCGATCTCGCAGCGGAAGATCTCGCTCAAGAATGACTTGAGCGTGCCGATCAACTGCCCGACGTTGACGTTTTCACCGACCACCAAGCCTTCGACTTGATGAAAGGTGTGTTCGTGCGTGGCGTCGAGGGCCTCGTTGCGGAAGACGCGACCGGGAACGATGACGCGAAAGGGCGGCTCCATCGTTTCCATTGCGCGAATCTGAACAGGCGAGGTTTGAGTTCGCAGAACGAGCTGTTGTTCGTTGTCGCACCAGAACGTGTCTTGGTGTTCGCGCGCCGGATGGTCGGACGGAATGTTGAGCGCCTGGAAGTTATAGAAGTCGAGCTCAACTTCTGGACCGTCTAACACTTGGTAGCCCATGCCTTGAAAGATCGATTCAACCTCGCGAGTCACCTGCGTGATCGGGTGCAAGGAACCGCGCAGCGTTGGAGCGGCCGGCAAGGTCGGGTCGAATAGCCCGCCGCCTGCCTCCACCATCAATGAGGATTCGAGCAATGCCTCGCGCTTCTCCTGAAGCGCCGATTGCATCTCACTCTTGAGCTTATTGGCTCCTTGCCCGGCATCGCGCCGCTGCTTCGGATCTAACTTGGGGATTTCCGCAAGGAGTGCGGCAATCACGCCGCCCTTCTCCAGAAACTCACGTTCTACAAGTCGCAGGGCGTCGCTATCCGCGGCATCGCGTACGCGCGCCAACCCCTTCTCGCGCAACTCATCGAGTTGATCGAACTTTGCATCCATAGGAGCACTCCGGGTCTACCGGCTCGCCATTAAAAAAAAGAGCGCGGCACGGCACATGCCATCCGCGCTACTCAAAGCGGCTACCTTCAAAGCAACCGGTTGCGATCACGCGCACATAAAAGCGCGCGTCATTCGATTCAACGAGCAGGAAGTCCGACTCGTCAAATCAAATAAGTCTAGGCTCGCGCCGCTCGCGCTTCTTCGATCAAAGCGTCGAATGCCGCCGGATCGTGGATCGCGAGTTCAGAAATCTGCTTGCGGTTGAGCGCAATGTCAGCCTTCTTGAGACCATTCATAAAGGTCGAGTAGTTCATGCCGCGCATGCGAGCAGCCGCGTTGATGCGGACCACCCAAAGGCGACGGAACTGACGTTTGCGCTGGCGACGATCGCGATAGGCGTAAGCCCAACCACGAATCAAGGATTCGCGAACGGTACGCCAAAGCTTGCGACGTCCACCGCGATAGCCCTTGGCGAGTTTGATCAAACGGGTCTTCTTCTGGCTCCGCGGAGCGCCGTAGGTTACGCGTACCATCTAGGCACCCCCCAACATCTTGCGAATCAGCACGGCCCAAGTCTTCTCGAAGATAATCGGCTCGCGAAGCTTGCGCCTCTGCTTGCCGTTGTTCTTGGCCTTCATGTGGCCGCGACCCGGTCGCGAGCACTTGACCTTGCCACTCTTGGTGATACGAAAGCGACCTTTGACCGCTCCCTTTGACTTCATTTTGGGCATCTTAATCAACCGGTCCTTAGGCCGGACGGATCGGCTTCGCAGCCAATCCTAAAAGTTCCCCGAACGCTGGCGTGCCATCTGCCGCACTTCGGGAGCCGAACCTTCGTTCGGACTTGGAGGCGAAAAGCTTAACGGGGCCGGGCCCTGAAACAACCCCTCTAGGCTTGATTCCGAAGCTCCGATTCCCATCTCCTCCCATTCGATGCTCAATCCCACGCCAAAAGGGCGATTCGCAGCCGGGCATCGGATGCAGGTGACATACCTTCTCACGTTCTCGAAGGACAGCGGTCCATCGCGACTGGGCCTCCCACCGGAACGGCGAGTTCGGTTCGATTCCCTTGAGTAACCCAAAATCGAGGCCGGGTCAGGCGCTCAGGTCGGAAATAGACCTGGGATTCGGGAGCCCTGCTACCATTGGAGTTCAGATTATCGGTTGAAGCCCCGAGCGCTGCCCCACACATCGGAAGCACAACGCAAGGGTTCTGGCACGCAAACGTTCCTGCCCCATTCTCGTTTTCCGGAGAACTCACATGAACTTCCCCCGTAGATCTCTCTCCTTTTTGCTTTGTACCTATGGTGGTTTCGCCACAGCTACCATTGCAGACGTCTCGTTGTAGACGTCAACGGAGGCGCGGCCTTTACCGCGATTCAGCCGGCCATCGACGCCGCGAATGAAGGCGACATCGTCTTGGTGAAGAACGGAATTTATGCCGGATTCGAAATCGACAGTAAGTCGATTTCCGTCGTCGCGCATCTCGACGAGACAGTCGGCATTAGAACCCCGGTCAACGTTCAAAACCTGTTGACGAATCAGCGCGTATCGCTCATCAATCTCGAAGCCACAGTCGAAGCAACGCTCGATGGAAGTGGGCTGCTCGCGGTGAACGATATAGGAACGATTCGGGCTCTGGGCTGCACGTTCACCGGAGCCAGGGATTCACAATATTTCTTCAGCTTGGTTCCCGACGGTGCCGCCGGCGTCAAGCTCATCGATACGACGAAGATTGCGTTCGCGGGCTGCGTCATTAGTGGCGGCGAAGGTACCTACACAAGCGTGCTCTACTACCAAGGCGGCAATGCGGCCACGGTACCGACGGTCTTTGTTGTGCCGTAGGCGGACATGCCGGTGACATACTCTTCTTCGTCAATGACACGTCGAGCGTTCAACTACTCGGCCCCCAATTCGCGCTCGGCGACATAGGGCTCAGTCTCTTTAGCGTTTCGCCCAACGGCCTCCCGGGTCAAATCGTTGAAGGACCGGGATCGATAACGACCCTGCCTTTCGAACCGAGAAGCTTGGGCGCCACATCCCCTATCGATGACCAAAGCGTTTTGCAGCTCGATTTCCATGGAGAACCGGGCGATCTGATCTTCTTGTTGATCGGAACGGCAGCGCATCAGTTGTTCCTTCAGTACGGCGGGTTTCAACTCGTGCTGCCCAGCTTGGTAAAGTTCCAAGGCATCGTGCCTGCTTCGGGAGTGCGCACAAAAAACATACCGCTTAACGTACTCATCCCGGGAATGACATCGCTTCGTGCCGACCTTCAATCGATTCATTTAGTTTCAGCCTCACAGTTCGTCTATGGCTCAGCCGTCGAACTGCTCGTGTTAGACCCGACGCTCTAACAGACGAATTCCCTTCCTCAAGAGAGCCGTCATCGGTAACTGATGGCGGCTCTTTTCGTTGCATCAAAAGTGCGTCAATGGGGGTTTGGCGCCAAACTTCAACGCGGCCATCACTTTCGCGCTGATTCAATCGCATTGGTAGAAACTTCGATCGTGAGCATTAGCGGCATCAGGCCATTCCAAGAATGCTCGCTCAATCCTCAAATTTCCTCGCGGCGTTATAACGGCAGACAGCTCGAACGCAGACCTTCAGCTTACGACCGTAGCGGCTAGCTCAAAACCGATTGGAGGAGCTCAATCAGTCGATCGACTTCTTCAATCGTGTTGTAGTGCACCATCGAGACTCGAACGACGCCGTCGGAAGAATTGAGGTTGAGTACGTCGATCAATTGAGCCGCGTAAAAATGCCCGAATCGAATTCCGAGACCGTGGGGATCAACGCGATTCACGATGGCCGACGACAGCAGACTTTCATGAACGAAACTTATCGTGGGAACGCGAACGGCGGCGGAGGAATCCTCGCTGCCAATGATAGTCACGTCACTGCGTTCTCGCAGAAAGGCGAGCAATCGCTCGGCCAGCACTTCTTCGTGAGCACTAATTTGATCCCAAGCCATTTTGCGAGCCGCAGCACCAGTCAGTGAAGCGTCCGCGTGCTGGCCAAGCTCCTCGAAGTAGTCGACGACGCCAGCCGCACCATACGACAACTCGTAATTGGCATTGCCTGGTTCAAGCTTACCCACAACTTGGTCCTCTGGAAAAAAGTAATGTCCTAACGTCTCCAGTGACTGCAACCGGTTGTACTTCCCATAGAGGATCGCGTGGTGCGGGCCGTAGACCTTGTAGAGACTAAAGACGTAGTAGTCGACGTCCCAGGCCGCCAAATCGAGCGGGCGGTGAGGCGCATAAGCCACTCCATCAACGCAGAGTTGTGCGCCGAACTCGTGAACGATGCGAGCAACCTCCTGGATCGGCTCAATGCCGCCGAGAATATTGGACGCGTGAGTCATCGCCACGAAACGCGTTCGATCGTCGATCGGCAGATCCGCCAGCTTCAATTCACGCGTCACTGGATCGACCTCCCAGTACCGAATGGTCGCGTCGCAACGTTTCGCCAATCGCTCCCACGGGGTGATGTTGGCTTGATGATCCACGCGCGTCACGATGATGACGTCGCCCGCTTTGATCTCAGGCTCTATAGCCTGCGCCAACAGACTGAGCAGTATCGTCGAACTCGGTCCGAAGACAACTTCCT
Organism: Planctomycetota bacterium; assembly: GCA_047639415.1. Lineage (GTDB taxonomy): Bacteria > Planctomycetota > UBA1135 > UBA1135 > OFTM34. The sequence continues at coordinate 31,647 of JBLINP010000002.1, forward strand.
CCGATCGACTCGCGCCGATGAACTCGCTCAATCGCGTGCGCGCCTCGTCGTAACGCGCTCCAGCAAGGACCGATGTCGGATAACTCGCGCCCAATTGCACGTCGCTGGTCAACAGGTATTCAGCTATGCGATCGACCACCCCCTTAAGCGTCATCGATCCGCCAGCGTTGTCGAAGAATACTTGCTCGGCATTCAACCCGGGAAAGTGAGAGCGTACGAAACTGAGATCAAGATCCATGGGCATAGCTTGCGCGATGCATTGAGTGATTCAAGATTCAATTTCGATCAGCGCGATCGCGTAGGGGCTCAGTCAATCCCTAGTCCTCAACGCAAATTCGCCGCCACCAGAAAGCCAAGACCTATTGGCCGAGCGCTTTCGAATCGCGGCGATTCGAGGCCGCGCCATTGCGCGGCCTAAAACTCAAGCTTTCCGGCTAAAGCGGGCAGCCGGAATTATTGAACATGTCGAACTTGTTTTTAAGCGGCTCGAGGCCGTTGGACAAAACGGCGTCCTGAACCATTTGAATGAGCTGAGCTTCAGTGAGCGGATAATCAATGTCAGGATGGTTGGCGTTCAACAAGGCGGCGGTGGCGTGTGCACTGAAGATCAGCTTGCCTTGTCCGACTTGCTCCACCGCATCAAGCAAGGTGATGTCAGGCGTAAATAGGTCGACGCCAAAGACCGAATCAAAGTCGTCCGCCGGGTCGTAGCCGGTCGGTATCCACTTGACTGTCTTGTTCTTCCAGAGTCCAGGTGTGCCCCCTCGGCAACGCAAGGCTCATCGGTAACCACCAGCGGAGCCACATTTGAAATGCAGAGGTCCGACGCATTGGGAGAGATCGTCAGGGCTTGGACGAAAAAGGTCTTGTCCCCAAAACCACCGTCGCACTCGAGGAAAGCAGGTGTAATCCGGGGAGTCACTGGCCGGCAGCGGCTTGATCGGAAACTGGAACAATCCTGGACCTGCGCCAACCCCAAAGGTTCCAAGGCCCGGGATAACGAGGGGTCCCGGATCGGTATTCACGTACATGATTCCAAAGGTCGAAGGAGTTCCGGTCGTGGTCAACGTGATTCCCCTCCGAGGGTGTATGACGGCTGGGACCACTGCAGGTCGACCGGATCACAATCGGTCGGGTTCTGGGCGAAAACGCCCGACATCGGAACCGCAAGAGTCAGAACGAAGGAGGCGAGGGCTCCGGAAAAGGCAGTATTCATGATCAAGTTGAATTAGCGATGAGTTGGGATATGAAACTGTTATCTGTATTTTTGCCTATTCCTAAACCCAGCGCCTCGCTGAAAACTCTAGGCACAATCTCTCGCGAAAATTGCTGAACCACCGCGATAGGACAGTTCTTCACCCTCGAATCTGGCCAAAGACACGAATCACATCGTTACCGCAACACTCACCTCTTGGTGCGAAGGTCGAAAGCGGCATTTAAGTGAGCACTTTCATTCGATGCAATTCGCCAAGCAAGAATTCGGTTCGTCGTTGGCTAGAATGATCCAATGACAATCGCTGGGGAACTCATACTGATCGCCGGATCTCTCTTACAGACGATGTCCGTTTCAGAGAGTTCTAACTTGCCTGCCCCACCGAACATCGTCGTTCTAGTCGCTGATGATCTTGGATGGGAGGATCTCAGTATTAACGGCAGCAGGATCAAGACGCCGCGAATCGATTCGCTAGCCGCAAGCGGTGTAACGCTGTCGCAGTTCTACGTCCTGCCTCAGTGCACGCCAACTCGGGCTGCATTGCTGACCGGTCGTTATCCGTTTCACACAGGTCTTCAAAACTGGCCCATTCAACCGTGGTCAATCGAGGGCTTGCCTCTCGAAGAGCGCACAATCGCGGAAGTGCTTGGCGAGGTCGGATACGAAACCGCGCTAGTCGGAAAGTGGCATCTCGGTCACGCTAGAGAAGAGTTGTTGCCTCATCGTCGAGGGTTCGAGCATTCCTACGGCTGTTACGGTGACGGCATTGACTACTTCACTCACCTTCGTGGAAGTTCACTCGACTGGCACCGCAACGGGAAGGACCTGGTCGAGGAGGGCTACGCGACTGAACTTTTTGCAAAGGAAGCCGTTCGCAGAATCAAAGAGCGCGATCCCAAGCGTCGGCTTTTGCTCTACGTCCCCTTCACCACCCCGCACTCTCCCATCCAACCCCCAGAACCTATCGACAATCCTCGCGGCGCCTATGCCGCAATGGTGCAAAGCCTCGACGATGCGGTGGGACAAATCCTCGACGCGATTGAGTCCGAGGGGATCAGCGAGAACACGCTTGTGTGGTTTTTGTCCGACAATGGACGAGCGATCAAGCATCGCGACAGAAGTGATCATCTGAGAGGTACGAAGTTCCAACCCTACGAAGGTGGTATTCGCAGTCCAACCTACGTCGTATGGCCGGGCCGAATCCCGAAAGGGTCAGTCTCCGACCAATTGCTACACGCAGTAGATTTGATGCCGACCCTCGCCAATCTAGCGCGTGCCGAACGACCAAATGATGCTCCCCCGCTCGACGGAATCGACGCCTGGAAAGCCATCACCGAAAATCAAACGATCAGTCGCAAAGAGCTCCCGCTCGTGATCACGCCAGGATGGTGCGCGATCCGCGATGGCGAATGGAAGTTGATCGTCCGCGACAGAAACACAAACCCCCGCTTCGAACTCTACCGAGTCAGCGAGGATCCCCGCGAACAACATGACCTAGCAAGATCGAGGCCCAAAGTCGTAGCCCGCCTAAAAAAGCGACTAACCCACTGGGAGTCACAAGCCGTCCCCCCGGTACAAAACAGCAAGCACCGACCAACCGATTGGAAATTCCCAGAGGTCATCGGCCCGCCCCCCAAAAAGTAGCCAGACCAAACTGCCTGCGTTCCGTATCAAACCCAGTCAGTTCGAAAAACGTCTGAACCGAAGCCTCTACGGGCCACCGCAGCGGACGCTTACTCTGAACCGAAGCGCCCGCAAATACCCCCAGCCTACGTGCGTGCCCCCCCCGGGCCGCGAAGCGGCCCCAGCAACACATGCTTCCAAAAATGCTGCGAAGCCGCGGGCCGCGGAGCGGCCCCAGCAAAACGCACCCAAATAGCCCCGGGCTATTTGCGTGCCAGCATCATCGTCATGCGATTGCCCGCCATTTTCGGCGGCGACTCAACCTTACTGAGATCTTCAAGTGAGTCAGCGACATAGCGCATGACCTTTTCGCCAAGCTCAGGGAAAGCTCGTTGGCGACCACGGAAGATGCACACGACTTGAACCTTGTTACCGGCGGCTAAGAACTTGCGTCCTTGGGCCAATCGATAGCTGAGATCGTGCTCGTCAATTGCCGGACGAACGCGAAGTTCTTTGAGTCCCGACGATTGCTTCTTCGCGCCGCCGCGTTCCTTCTTGCGTTGCGCATACTTGAACTTGCCGAAGTCCATAATGCGGCAAACGGGAGGATTCGCGTTTGGTGAAACCTCGACCAAGTCCAAGCCTGCGATGTCGGCCAAGCGCCGAGCTTCATCGGCGTCGGTCTCGCCCTTTTGTTCCCCCGTCTCGTCGATCAAGAAGACCGTCGACACGCGGATTTGTCGGTTGATTCTGTATACCGGACCCGTCGTTACGGGCTTCCTGATGTTCTTTCCTCTGCGGGCCATTAACTACGTTCCGAATTCGTCATGAGTGTCAGCTTCTGCAAATGCTTGAATATCTCCAAGGCTTAATGAGTTGGTGGTTGCCGTCGCGAAGCCGTCGCGAAAGCCATTAATTGTCTCGAACTTTTGGCAACTCGAACGCGCGGAGTTCCTTGCTGCCCCGTGGAGCATAGGCCCACACGCCAAATTGCGCCAGTCGCCCTCAAAAAGCTCGCCTGTGGAACTCGGGATCGAAAAGCTCAATTCGAGTCTTCATTCGACGCTTCGGCCTTCAGAGCCAAGGCTTTGCCCGTCAAAGCGATGTGCACGTCACTCAGTTGTTCCGCGGTCACGGAAGAGGGTGCTCCACACATCAAGTCGGCGGCCGAAGTCGTTTTTGGGAATGGGACGACGTCTCGAATATTGTCGAGGCCCAGTGTGAGCGCGACCAATCGATCCAAGCCCAAACCTAGACCAGCGTGCGGAGGCGCACCATGGGCCAGTGCTTCGAGCAAGAAGCCGAACTTGTCATTCTGCTCGGCTTTATCGAGCCCCAAGATATCGAACACACGCTCCTGGACGTCTGTACGGTGAATTCGGACGGAGCCCGAGCCTAATTCCCATCCATTCAGAATGAGATCGTAGGCGGAACTCGCCACTTCGCCGGGGTTTTCATCGGCGCCTGGCATATCCCAATCGAGTGGAGCCGTGAACGGGTGATGAGCGCTCGTCCACTTTCCGGTGTTCTCATCGGGCAGGAACATCGGGAACTGGGTGACCCAGAGGAAGGCCCAATCGCCTCGAGCCAGGCCGAAGCGCTTGGCCAGGTTCAGACGCAGTTCTCCGAGGGCGCGATACACAACCTCTTCTTTGTCGGCCACGAACAGGCATAAATCGCCATCGTTCGCGCCCATGAGCTTCATCAACTCGGCGCCACGCCCGTCTTCTTTACAAAAACGAGAAAGCGGACCGGCGCCACCATCTGCAGCGGCGCGCCACCAAGCAAGACCCTTGGCGCCGTACTCGCCGACGACGTTGCCTAGAGCTTCGACCTCTTTGCGTGAAAGCTCAGCTTTGACACCGGGAAGCGGTTCGGCCGGCAAAACGATTCCGACCACGCGTCCGCCGCCCTCGACAACTGAGGCGAAAACTTTGAAATCGCTGGTACGTGCCCATTCGTCGACGGCCTTGAGCTCCAGTCCGAAGCGAACGTCGGGCTTGTCATTGCCGAATCGACGCATCGACTCGTCGTAGGTCATACGCGGGAAAGGCGTTTGGAGTTCGACGTCCATCGAATCCTTGAACGTCTCAGTGAGCACGTGCTCCCATGCCGCGAAGACATCCTCTTCGTCGACGAAAGCCATCTCGAAGTCGAGTTGCGTGAATTCTGGTTGGCGGTCCGCTCGCAAATCTTCGTCGCGAAAACAACGCGCAACTTGGTAGTAACGATCGAATCCGGACACCATCAAGATCTGTTTGAAGATCTGAGGCGACTGCGGCAGCGCGTAAAAGTCACCGGGATGAACGCGACTGGGAACTAAGTAATCGCGCGCGCCTTCCGGAGTCGCGCGATTCAAGATGGGCGTCTCTATTTCGAGGAAGTCGAGCTTCTCGAGCGAGCGCCGCATCGCGCTCACGAAGCGTGAACGATGGGCGATGTTTCGCTGCAGTGGGCCGCGTCGCAAATCGAGATAGCGATAGCGCAACCTCGTATCGACGGCCGCTTCCAACTCGTCGATCACTTCGATCGGCGGTGTGGGCGATTCCGAAAGGATGTTGAACTCTTTGATGACCACTTCGATGGTCCCCGTCGAGCGCTTCTTGTTGACGTTTTCGGGCGTACGAGCCGTGACTTCGCCAGTCACCGACAAGACGTACTCGGGACCGATCTTTGCGGCGCCCTCGAGGTTGCCCTCGATCACTACCTGAGTGATGCCATAGCGATCGCGCAGGTCGACGAAGTAGATGCCCCCGTGATCGCGGCGCGCATCCACCCAGCCGTTGAGGGTCACTGTCTGACCGACATTGTCGATCGTCAAAGCGCCGCACGTGTGCGTGCGCTTCCAATTTGCCGACGTTTCGGCTGCGGCCGATTGGGTCGTCATCGCGTTTCCTTTGGGGCGAAAAACGCCAAGTTACTAATACTTGCGCTGCTTAACCAGCATTCGCATCAACGCGCGACGCAGGGATGCGGTGGCGCGCAGGATGTCGATACCGTCACCGCCGCGAACTGCGATACGCTCGCGAGCGCGTTGTTCAGCGGCTTTGGCGCGTTCTTCATCGATGGCTTCAGGCAGCTCGCCTGCTTGCGAAACAACGCGAACGGTGCCGTCGCGGACTTCGGCAAAACCACCGGCCACGAACAGCGACTTCTCGCCAGCCGCCGTGCGATAGATGAGTTCACCCGCATCGAGCGCCGCCACCATGTGTGCGTGTCGGGGCAAAATACCAATCGATCCATCAACACCCGGCAAACGAACAGCGTCCGCTTGCTCATCGAGCGCAATGCAATCGGGCGTAATGACCCGTAAGGTCAATCCGCTCATGCCATATCCTTAGCGGCTTCGAGTACGGACTCGATGGAACCCTTGTACATGAAGGCCTGCTCGGGAACATCGTCGTGCTTGCCTTCGATGATTTCCTTGAAGCTGCGAACGGTGTCTTCGCGTGAAACGAAGATGCCGGGTGCGCCGGTGAACTGCTCAGCCACGAAGAAGGGCTGTGAGAGGAACTTTTGGATGCGGCGAGCGCGGGCAACGACTTGCTTGTCCTCGTCAGCGAGTTCCTCAACACCGAGGATGGCGATGATGTCCTTCAAGTCGGCATAACGCTGCAGAATCATCTGCGCATCGCGAGCGACTTTGTAGTGCTCTTCTCCAACCACGTTCGGGTCGAGCATCCGTGAGGTCGACTTGAGCGGGTCCACGGCGGGATAGATGCCGAGCTCGGCGATCGAGCGCTCGAGCAAAATGGTCGAGTCCAAGTGAGCGAAGGTCGCGACCGGAGCCGGGTCAGTGATGTCGTCAGCAGGGACGTAAACGGCCTGCATGGATGTCACGGAACCTTTGTTTGTCGAAGTGATGCGCTCCTGAAGAGCACCCATCTCCGACGTCATGGTCGGCTGGTAACCCACCGCGCTGGGCATACGGCCGAGAAGCGCTGAGACTTCCGAACCGGCCTGCACGAAGCGGAAAATGTTGTCGACGAACAAGAGCACGTCCTGCTCCTTCACGTCGCGGAAGTACTCCGCCATCGTGAGGCCAGAAAGCGCAACGCGAAGACGCGCTCCGGGGGGCTCGTTCATCTGACCGAAGACCAGCACAGCGTTGTCGATCACGCTCTGCTCGACGCCTTCGGGCGTGTTGTACTTGGCTTCGGTCATCTCAAGCCAGAGGTCGTTGCCCTCGCGGGTACGCTCTCCAACTCCGCAGAAGACGCTGAATCCACCCTTTTCAACGGCGGTGATTCGGATCAACTCCTGAATCAAAACCGTCTTGCCGACACCAGCACCACCGAAGAGGCCGATCTTACCGCCCGAAGCGAAGGGGCAGAGCAAGTCGACGACCTTCAGTCCAGTCTCGAAGACCTGACTAATGGCTTCCTGCTCTTCGTAGAGCGGAGCGGGACGGTGAATCGGCATGGTGTCGCATTTCGGCAACTCGCCCTTCGCGATCGTGTCGAGAGGCTCACCGAGCAGGTTGAAGATTCGACCCTTGGTGCCTTCTCCGACCGGCACCATGATCGGTGCGCCAGTGTCTGAGGCTTTCATGCCGCGACGACAGCCGTCGGTGGTGGACATAGCCACGCAGCGAACGACGTCGTTGCCGAGGTGCGCAGCCACTTCGAGGATCAGTTTGCCCTCGCGTGACTCGTCCACGACGCTGATCGCGTTGAAGATGGCCGGTAGCTCTCCCGAGGGAAAGCGAAGGTCGACGACCGGGCCGAAGATTTGAGTGATGGTTCCGTTGTTTTGAGCGCTCATGATTCGATTCGTGCTGCTTCTGTTGGTCTGCTCCCGTGTGGGGAAGCGATTCTGTTTTGGAAGCGATTCTGTTGCGGAAGACTGCTGCTTTTAGCTGAGGGCTTCCACGCCGCCGACGATGTCGAGGAGTTCTTTGGTGATGTTCTCCTGGCGGAGACGGTTGTACTTCTGCTTTAGCTCGCCTTGCATATCGCTGGCGGCATCCGTTGCGTTCTTCATAGAGACGCGACGACTTGCGAACTCGGAGGTAAGTGCCTCGAGCAACGCGTTGTAAACCCTCGTCTCCACGTAGCGCGGAACGACGGCGTCGAAGATTGTGGCTGCATCCGGTTCGAGGATCACATCCCCTCCCGCGGTATCGTCTTCTTCCTTGCCACCGAGAGCCTCGGCGGAAATTGGAAGCAACTGCAAGCGAGTCGGGACGTAACGAACCATCGACTCGAAAGCCGTGTAGAGGATCTCGACCTTCGCGTACTCACCAGACAGGAAGACTTTCGACAGTGCTTGCGCTGTGTTAGCAGCTGAGCCGTAGTCGATGTTTTCCAAGTTCGGCTCGACGAAGAACCGCTCGACCTCGCGATTGAGTTTGGTTAGGTACTGATAGCCCTTACGGCCGTAGACAAAGTAGTCGACGTCCGGCTTGTCGTCCCCGTTCGGACCTTGCTCGCCCTTCAGCATCTCTTCGAGCTGAACGAACAAGTTCGAGTTATAGGCACCGCATAGACCGCGATCCGAGGAGACGAGCAACAAAGCCGTTTTCGTGCCCGCGCCTTTGCGGAAGAGCGGCAGCTCGTCCACTTCGTCGCCAAGCACTTTGGCCAAGTTCGCCACCAGCCCTGTGATCTCTTCCGCGTAGGGACGAGATGCAACGGCTCGGTCCTGGAATCGACGAAGTTTAGTCGTCGAAACCATTTCCATGGCTCGCGTGATCTGCTTGATGTTGCCTACGGATTTGATCCGCAGGCGTAATTCCTTAACACCGGCCATAACGGATTAAGCGAACTGCGGCAAAATGGCCGCGATAGCTTCGTCCATCTTCGACTTGTGCTCGTCCGACACCTTTTTGTCAGCCAGGATACCTGCGCCAACTTCGGGGTAATTGTCGGCCATGTGGCCCAAGTAGACTTTTTCGAACTCGGTGACTTTCTTCACGGCCAGCTTGTCGATACCGCCACAGGTGCCTGCGTAGATAATCATGATCTGGTCTTGAACCGTCATCGGCACGTACTGGCCTTGCTTCAAGATCTCGACCAAGCGCTCCCCGCGGGTCAGCACGGCCTGCGTTGCCTTGTCGAGGTCCGAACCAAACTGAGCGAAAGCCTGAAGCTCGCGATAGTTGGCGAGATCGAGGCGCATACCGCCAGCGATCTTCTTCATGCCCGGAATCTGAGCCGCGCCACCCACTCGGGAGACGGAGATACCGGCGTTCACGGCCGGACGAACACCGGCGTTGAACAGGTCGGACTCGAGAAAGATCTGACCGTCGGTAATCGAGATGACGTTGGTCGGGATGTAGGCCGAAACGTCGCCCTCCTGCGTTTCCACGACGGGCAGCGCAGTGATCGAACCGCCACCCTTCTTGTAGCGCGGGTTGATTTCCGGAGCGTTGTCAGCCATACGAGCGGAACGCTCGAGTAGACGACTGTGCAAGTTGAACACGTCACCGGGGAAGGCCTCGCGTCCCGGAGGACGTCGCAGCAACAACATGACCTGGCGATAAGCCAGCGCTTGCTTGTAGAGGTCGTCATACATGATGACGACGTCGCGACCTTCGTCGCGGAAGCGCTCGGCCATGGTCGTACCGGCGTAGGCCGCGAGGTACTGCATGGAAGCTTCGTCGTTAGCACTGGCGCAGACGATGATCGTGTAGGGCATCGCGCCGTTGGCCTCGAGCTTCTGAACCACGTCGACAACCGTCGACTGCTTCTGGCCCATGGCAACGTAGACGCAGAGAACCTGATCCGGGTTCTGCGGATCACCGCCACCGGAGTTCTTCTGCGAGATGATCGTGTCGGTGAGCAGCGCGGTTTTACCCGTCTGACGGTCACCAATGATCAATTCACGCTGTCCTCGGCCAACGGGGATCATGGCGTCGATAGCCTTGATACCAGTCTGCAAAGGCGTGTCCACGGGCTGACGCTCAACTACCGAAGGAGCGGGTTGCTCGATCGGAAGGTAGTCGTCCTCCGTGACGGGGAGCGGACCGCGACCGTCAATCGGGTCACCCAGTCCGTTCAACACGCGGCCGAGTAGAGAATAGCCAGTGGGCACTGAGATAATGCGTCCGGTCGTTCGGACGGTATCGCCCTCTTTGACCATCGCGGCATTACCGAGCAGCACGCAGCCGACGTTGTCCTCTTCGAGGTTGAGCGCGACGCCGCGCACTCCACCGGGGAACTCGAGAAGCTCGTTCATCATGCAGTCTTCTAGACCCCATACTCGGGAGACGCCGTCTCCGACGCTGAGTACAGTGCCGACACTCTGCATGTCGCTCTCGCCTTTGTAGTTCTCGATTTCCTTTTCAAGGATCGAGGTCACTTCTGAGGCTCGCAAGTCCATCGCGGTTGTCCTTCGAATTCGTTCGTTGTTGCCGTGAGGCGGGTGTTGTTCGTCGCGACCAAATTGCCGCGTGATTCAGTTCAGGTCTCTACAGTGATCGCCGGGCCCAAAGCTCAGCGATCGTCAGCTAGCCGGGAGCGCTCGGAAGAGCGGTCGTCAGCAGTTTGCGTCGCATGCCATCCAGACGCCCGCGCACCGAGTAATCGATCATGCGGTTGTCGGCGATTACTCGAACGCCGGCAATCAGTCCGGGAACCACTCGGTTGTCTAAGTGAACCTTCTTATTGAGCTTTTTAGAGAGAGCTGAGGCCAATTGGCCGACTTCCTCACTGCTCAGTTTCGAAGGACTCTCCACAACACCTTCCGTGGCTTGTTCTTCGACCAGTTGGCGTTCGTTGAACGCTTGATACAGGTCGCGCAAAACCTCTTCGCGTCGCTTCTCGAACAAGAGTCCGACGAAGTTCTGCGTAAGCTCATGCATATCGGCCAGCAAAGGCGCCAGCTTGGTGCGACGTTCATCCAACGGGACGCGCGTGTCGAACAAGTAGTTCTTCACAGCGGGAACCGAAAGCTCCCGCCCGATGGACTCAACATCACGCCGAACCTCCGTTTGAACGCTCTTCTTGAGAGCCAATTCAAACAGGGCCGTGGCGTAACGCCGCGTCACTGCATCAAGTCGAAGCTCGCTCACGCGTCGGCTCCCGTACTTCCCACCAATTCACCGACCATGCGGCGATTGTCCGTGTCATCCACACTGCGACCGAGCACTTGCTCGGCGGCTGTGAACGTCAGGTCAACCACTTCTTGGCGGATGGCGGCAACGGCCTTGTCTTGCTCAGCACGGATGGCTTCACGAGCGGTGTCCAGCATGTTGGTCGCCTCAGTTTTGGCGGCCGCCACGATTTCACGTTCGCGATCTTCAGCACGTTCCCGTGCAGCAGACATGAGCTTGGCGGCTTCCGAACGTGCTTCACCGAGTTTGACCTCGACTTCAGCACGCGCAGCTTCCGCTTCCGAGCTAGCTTTCTCCGCAATGGAAATAGCGCGTGAGGCTTCTTCGTCTCGCGCAAGCAATGCACGCGAAATGGGGCCCATCACCATGATCCAGATCGGAGCAAGTGCACCGACAAAGATGATGACGGTCCAAAGCAGACCACTAAGTCCATCAAATGCGATGGGGTTGAACCCACCGCCTTCACTACTGAGAAGAGCAATCGTTGAAAGCATGTTTGGTATCCGCAGGAGGTTGGTTTCGGTTAATTCGTGACCTCTTCACCGGGAGCCAATGGCCCCCGCCCAAGGAAGTCACGCCGAAGAGACCGTTCTAGAGCGAGAAGCCGATGCCGACGAGAAGCGTGACGATCGCACCAATCAAAGCCACACCCTCGATGAGGGCGGCAAGGATGATGGAACCACCGCGGATGTCGGCAGCCGCGTCGGGCTGACGAGCGATGCTCTCGTTGGCAGAAGCGCCGATACGGCTAATACCGAGACCAGCACCAATGGCGACGATGCCTGCGCCTAGCGCTGCACCCATTTTGGCGACGTCCATTGCGGCTTGAGCATCTTCAATCGGAATGTTCATGATTCTGTTAGTTTTTTAATTTTGGCGGACACGCCGCCGGTTTCAGTGTCAGAAAATTTGGAGAAACTGCCCCGCGCGGTTTAGTGCTCGGGGTGGACAGAGGCGCTCACGAATAGAACCGAGAGCTGAGTAAAGATGTAGGCTTGAAGCATCGCGACGAAGGCTTCGATGATCATGATGAAGATCGCGAATCCAACGGCGAAGGGCGCCGAGCCCCAACCTGCTACGGGCGACAACTCACCCATCGTGAATATCAAACCGATGAACGAGAGCACCACGAGGTGGCCACCGGTCATGTTCGCAAAAAGTCGAATCGTGAGCGCGATCGGCTTCACCATCAGTCCGAAGACTTCGACGAAGAACATCAGCGGCCAGATAGCCAGCGGAACGTGTGGGACGAGGTTTTTCCAGAACGCGATCGGGCCTTGGGCATACATGCCGCAGCCGATCATGGCGAACAGCGTCGTGAGCGCGAGACCCGCGGTCACATAGATACTGGCCGTAGCCGTTGCCGAACCTGGAACCAACCCCAACACGTTCATGAACATGATGAAGAAGAAGGTCATCAAGAAGTACGGCAGATAAGTGGCGCCGCGCTCCTTGCCCATTACGGGGAAGACGATGTCATCGCGGACCCAGAGAGCGAATCCGGCGAAGACCTGAGTAATGATGTCGCCTTTTCCGTTCTTGATGTGCTTCGGCACGCCCGAGAGCAGCACGAAGATCAGGAGCACGGAAAGAACCTGGAAGAGCTGAAGGTTCGTAAAGACGGCGGAGGGATGCTCGGCATCCGTGTTGTTCGCAAAGGCGGACATGGAGGCCGGCAAGGGCAGCGCCAACACGTAATCGGGATCGCCGTGTGCGCCGTGACCGTCAGCGGCACCATGAGCAGTATCGCCATGGGCAGCGTCTTCGCTCGAAGCAAATTCGAGCGGCACCGGCATAAGGTGCATATACAACGATTCCATCGCACTGGCAGCACTGTGATGCGGGCTGAGTGAGCTACTTACAAAGCAAGTAGCAACGATCAGAACCAGAGCAGCGACTATTCTTGCCATCTTAGATGCACGACCCGGATTCGGGGCTATTGGTGGGGTTCAAGGCGGCTGAACTCAGAATTGACTTGGCCTTGTGAGCGCGTGCGACTTCCGCGGTGCCCAACAAGAGAGCGATTACGGCGGCGAAGCCGTAGGAGATCACGAACGCGCCTGCATCCATGCGTTCCGCCATTGCGGGGAACAGGAAGACGATCATCGGACCGACGGCGATCCCGATCAATTTGGCGAAGAATGCTGCCGCATAGGCGACCCAGACATTCTCGGGCCGAGTGCGCGCGACGTGCTTCTGATAGGCGACGCCCCACAGCGAGACGGCGGCTCCAAAGAGATAGCCGGCGATCACGCCCATGGCGAGCGCTGGTGAGCCGGGCTCGGTTCCGTCACCGGCAGCCAAACGGCGTGCGACGAGGCACGCAAGCAGAAGCCCGATCAGGACTCCTGCGTTTTTGAGTTTGGTTTGCATGGGATGGAAGTGAGAAGCGGAGAAGTGTCGCGGTCGTTGTTCGGTCTCAGAGATTTCGGTCTTCAGCGTCATCGAAGGTCTCGGCAGAATCAGATTCTGCTTTCGAACTCCTACGGCGCGCAGGTGGAACGCGCTTGATCATCGAAATCAAGCCTCCCGAGAATCCCGCTAGAACGCCCACAAACAAGCAGAGCGGAGTTGTTCCCAGCTTTCCGTCGATCCACCAGCCAAACCACGCAAAGGCCATGATCGTGAGGGCGAAGGTGAACCCCATTCCCGCGTAACGACCGTATTCGTTTCTCGCGAGAGGATCGGGGTCCGGTTCGCCAGGATCAGATGGGGTCCGTGGCTTGTTGGACATCAGACAGGAGAGCTACGGATCAAATCCAGAGTCTCGTTCAGGCGCTCATGACTTGTAAAAGTAGCCGGTCCCGGACGCTGCCTTGGCGCCGATCCGACATTCGAGGCGAACAGACTACGGCCAGCGAACTCGTGGTCAATCCGCAACCTTCGAAATCCTGGAACCTTGTGATGATTTTTGAAGACTCGAATGACGGGGAGCAAAGACCATCCGCCACGAAGGGCCAAAGTCCAGATGAGCATCGGCCGCTCCCCCTTCCCCACTCTCGCGGTCCCCGCTAGACTCCCCGATTTGCCAGAGCGCCTTCAAAGGTTGAAGACCCGCTCCGCATCAAGGACGACGAAACCTCTCCTATATAAGGTTGTCGTCCCCTCCCCCTAACCATAGATAGAACCGTGGAACGCACACTCGTACTGCTCAAGCCGGACACCGTCCAGCGCGGCCTCGCAGGCCGCATCCTCGCCCGTTTCGAGGAAAAGGGCCTGAAACTGATCGCCCTCAAACTGCGCCAATTCCCCGAGGACACGATCCGCGCTCACTACGCAGTGCATAAGGAGCGTCCCTTCTACGCCAACCTCGTGAACTACATGACCTCGGGTGCCGTGGTCGCGTTGGCCCTCGAAGGTCTCGACGCCATCACCGTCGTCCGCACGATGGTCGGCGTCACCAATTCACGCGAAGCTGCCCCGGGCACGATCCGTGGAGACTTCGGCATGTCCTTCTCCAACAACCTGGTGCACGCTTCCGACAGTCCCGAAGCCGCCGCTACCGAATTGGCACTGTTCTTCCCGGGAGCCGACGAGCTCGTGGAATGGACGCCCAACAACGAGCCTTGGATTTACAACGTAGCCGAAGAGCTGGGCAAGTAATCGCCGTGCGGCGCGATCTCCTTCAACGAGACCGCGCCGTCCTTTGATCTCTTTGCAACTGGATGCCCATGCAACGCCTCTCCGCACGTCAAATCGGTGAGCTTGCATCGGAACTGAATCAACTCGTCGCGGGACTTGAACTTTGCGAGGTTCAACCTCTGCCCCCCCGCGACTTGCTTTTGATCTTCGCCGTCGAGTCCGCCGGTCGCGATCCCGAAAGCAATCGACCGCTCGCGGTTCGTCGCTTGCGGATCTCGGTAGATCCGGACGCACCTCGTGTTCACCTGCAACACGATCGCGTGCACCGTTACGACGGGCCTATCGGTCCTTTCTATCGCAAGTTGTCGGACGAGTTGTGTGGCTTGCAACTCAAGCGAATCGAGCAAGTCGCTCTCGATCGAATCCTTCGATTCATTTTCGTTGGCGAGCGGCGATTCGCCCTGATCGTCGAACTCGGTGGTCGCAACGGCAATCAAGTGCTTCTGGACGGAAGTGGTCAAATCGTCGATTTGCTCATTCCGGCTTCAGAGAAGGCCACCAATAACAAAACGGCTCGACTCGTGGTTGGCTCCGAATGGGTGCGCCCACCCGGTAGTCCGCCGTCCGACCCTGGACAAAAACTTGCCGAGGCTTGGCCCGAGCCGAGCGAATCTTTTCCGGTTTTGCGCGTTGCTGCCCCGCTTTCCCGGCGCGTTGAAGCGGTACTCGGCATTGCGACCCTGGAACGCGATCGCGATCGCGAAAAACGGAGCTTAGTGCAGCGATTGAAGCGTAAACAAGCCAGCGCGAAGGGCTTGCTCGCCGGCTTGGATAAGCGCAAGCGCGCAGCCGACGGAGCCGAACGCGTGCGCATGGATGGCGACTTGCTCAAGTCCAACTTGCATGCCGTCGAACGTGGTGCCGACTCGATCGAACTGTGTGATTGGTTTGAGGACGGAGCGCTGCGACGTATTGCGCTCGATCCCAAGTTGCCTCCTCAAGAAAACCTCAAGCGCATCTTCAAGCGCTACCACAAGCTTCAACGATCCGGCGAGGAACTCGAACGCGAACAAGCGCTCGCCGAAACGCGACTGACGCTCGTCAACGATTTGATCTCGCGTCTCGAAGCCACGGACTGGAAGGACATCGAACGGGAAGCGGTGAGCGGCGGAGTCTTGACTGAACGTCGCATGAAAACCCACCGCGACAAACAGGCCACGACCAAGCGCTTGCCCTACCGAAGTTTCACGGCCTGCCACGGCAGCGAAATTCGCGTCGGACGATCAGCGCGCGATAACGACGTGATGAATTCAAAGCATGCGCGCGGCAACGACATGTGGTTGCACACGCGCGACGCGCCGGGATCGCATGTGATTCTGCGCATGGATCGCGGTAAGGAACCCGACTCAGAGGAAGTGCTGGATGCCGCTCATCTCGCGCTCCATTTTTCACCGCTCAAGAATGCAGCTAGCGGAGCGGTTCATGTTGCCTCGCGCAAACAAGTACACAAACCCAAGGGCGCTCCGCCTGGTCTCGTCACCCTTTCCGGTGGGCGAACTCTCGACCTGCGCGTGGAGCCCGAGCGCTT
>JBLINP010000003.1:0-39187 GCA_047639415.1 Planctomycetota bacterium
ATCACGTCTGCGTTGTAATGAAACGAATCGGTCGCAATCAGGACTTTAGAGCTCGAATTGTGACACCGTTGCTTCATGTCTCGGAAGTGATGATACGTGTTTTGCAGTGTTCGCCTCCCCACCAAAGACGATGTCCACAAACGCGACCAGACTTCGACTGCCGTATAAGCCCATAAAGGTTGCATCTTGTTGCGAGCTTGAGCCCGAAGCTCGTCCGACTGAAGCTCGACAGGCTCTATATCCTTCACCGTCACATCACTGAAGGCAGTCGCGTAATCCGAAGCACGCTCCAGCCACCTCGCGACAGTTCCTGGCGTCAGGCCAAGCGCTCTCGCAATCGCCGCCTTTGAGTTGCCTTCGACAGCGAGCGCGACCACTTCATCGAACTTCTTGGGGGCATGCCGCATGCGGTGATAAGGCGTGCCGACATTGGCCGCGAAGGTCTTATTGCAGACGGAACACCTGTATCGCCTTTGGGAACGTAGCCGGGAACGGAGCATCGAATGCTTCACGAGACGGGTAGGTTTGGCGGTGCAATTGGGTTGCGGACAGCGCGGAAGTCGTCGTCGAGTCATGGAATTCGATTTGTTCGTTTTTGGGACATCGCGGAGGTCTAATGACCACCGAGTCCGAACGGGCCGAAGTCTATGGGGCAATTGAAGTTGCGATGGCTGCGCAACACTTAGTGAGTGATCGACCTTGGTTGGGTCTGATTCCCACGAGCGCGACACGGAGTGACTCCCGGCACCCGGACGTACGGATTTGAGTCCAAATTCGACCTGCATGACGCGACGTGTCCGGAATCCCCAAGGAATTGCCCACCGGAGCGGCACGTAACCTAACTCCCTCGTTATGATTCGAACGTGAGCGACATCCAACGAACAACAAAGCCTGATTCGCCTCCTGCGCCACGTTCGAATGCACCCAAGGACGACGGTGATCGCAGTTTGATTCGATGGCATTTGTCACTTAGCGTCCCCGAACGACTCGCAACACTTCAAGCACAAGCCAACTCACTGACGAAGCTTCGCAATGTCTTTACCGGCGGCTGAATTCGAAGGACGACTGCGAGCATTTGCGCTGCGCAACACTCACCGAAAGGCTTTCGCAATGCAAAGGTCCATGATTTGCCGACCAGCAAATACAGAATCTGCCGCCTCGTATATGTGAGACTGCCCTTCTGCCACGGTAATTGAACGCACGCTCCACAAATCGACGGGGAGCCGTCCAACGCAAGCACCCAAGCCTAAAGGCACAACTTCAGAGAGCGTTTATTGCCGACTCTAAGGCTCGAAGCTCTTCGAGTACTTCGGCAAATGTGGGAGGTTCAGGGTCGGTGTAGAACATTGGTTGCATTTTCCGGTAATCCGCTTCAAGCATGCGCAACACGTCGCCCTCCGGGACAATCCGAATGCCGTCCGCAGGCGCGTCGCGGACCTTAGTGTAGTCGCCGAATACAAACTTGTGGTGAGCGACCTCTTCATACAGTTTTCGCGCAACCCGCGTCGTCGTTCCCGCTCGGTGCATCATCGCCAGATCGTATGCATGACGTGATGACTGTTCCTTGAACCGTCCCTTGCAGATCCCTGCGTGAAGAATTAGAGCTTTCTCCAGGAGCGTGCGTTCCGGTGCTTGAGCGACGACACTGCATGATGGCTGATCGAACTCATTGGCGAACACGTCGGCAGCGTAGGGGTGAATGTCGACAGTAGCGACGGGCTCGTGGTCAGAACGCGCTCCGAGCTCCAGCCGCACGACCGACGAAACATAGTCGTTGGGATTATAGTTTTGAACATCGAGGGCTCGAGGGTACTCGAACATGACGACAGGCTCGTCGGCAACCGCCTCCAGGCCGAGAGTAAACTCATCATTGAGAGCCTCTGCAAAGTCAGCCTTGATCGCGGTGACGAGTTCCCCAGAAACGTAATCCCTAACCTTGGTCTTCATTGCCTTAACGGCTCGCTGGTTGCCCTTTCGCGAGGATTGCGTCATGGGGTCATGCTCCCCCACGATGCCGATATCCTGTCGTTCTATACCGAGGTCTATGTCCTCCGAGAAGCGGTGGATCAAACCGAAGCACTTGGAGAGCGATGTCCCGCCCTTGAACAGTAGTCGTGGTAGGTCAGGGATCGAGTTGTACAGCCGGTGCAACGTCCAGCAGACCCAGAAGTCTTTCTCAACGATGCTCGGGTTAGCGAGTTTAGCGAGTGCAGCCGTTTCTTCGAACATTGCGGCTCGATCGTCTCTCGAGAGCTTTGCAACGCCGTCCATAGACTAGCTTTTGGTGAGGGGTTTGCCGTTGACGATGCTCCCGATGATGTTACTCATCCAGCCCACGGCTTGCGGCCGAAGGGCGCGTAGGTCACGTACGTCGGAATCGCTCAGCGATGCCCGCAGTCGATTAACCGTCGCATCGTCCACGCCATCGCGTCCGACAAATTGCAGCGCGCGAAGAATGAGTCCGGCCTTCGTATTTCCGCCAGCCCGGCGAGAGGATCGCTTGAAGCAAATGTCAAAACCTCGCCCACCACCGAAGTCCAAAGTGAACTTGCGGTTTGTGCCGTCTGTTAGATACACCGCTTGCGCGGGAACCTGAGTGGACACCCCAAGCAGATTGGCCGCCTTGGCTCCACTGAAGCAGATGTCTTCGTTATGGCTCCGAGCGACGGCGGCCGCGACCGCATCAGCAGACGGCGTTCGTGAACCGAACCGAGGATGGTTCTTCGGAAAGTCGTAAACCCCACGACCAATTCGACGAATAGTGCCCGCCTCAACTAGACGCCCCAGGGCCGCGTCTACCGCCTCCCTGGAACCCAAGTCCAGGAAGTCCCTCGGCACAAAGACAGAGCCTCGCCGTTTCGCTCGGATTCGCCGCAGCACACGAGAGGCGGTTGATTCGTGTTGTTGACGGGCGAGTTTCATACAGGAAAGTATGCCATATTTTCGTTCATAATAGACTAAATCTTGAACATACTTCACTGACTTGCATTTGATCAGCACCGAACCCACTCTCAAGAGCTCCAGAGGCGTTACAAAGCCACCGCTCGGGCGCCCCGTTGCTATTTAGTGACAGGTAGTCCGTCCCCTAATGTCCAACCCTTAAAGGGCATAGGTGGACAGGGCGCCGGAGCGTCCGGGTACCCTGGTACCTATTGTCCACCTATGCCCTCTGTGCCCATCCGCGCGTGTCAGCTTCCCAAGCTGAATGTCGAGGGTTCGAGTCCCTTCGCCCGCTCCATATAACTTCGCGAGGAGGGCGGGAGTTAGGGCAGTGGAGGGGAATGAGCATTCGTAGGTTGGGGTGGGTTGTGCCACTTTAGTGCCGTTGTTTTGCGGCGTGTGCAGCTGCTCGATCCTCATGGCTTAGATGTCGAAAACCATATGACAGATGAATCAGCCAAGCCTGAGCCCGTAGACGTACCGCCTCCTACGATGCTCTTTTAAAGGCGTTGTTGCGCAATTCAAAATGGGCTCAGAATTCCCTTACTAACCCCGGTCACCGCGGAATCGCCACCGACTTCGGCCGCCCCATCTCAAACATCCCGTTTAGGACGTTACAAGCGATTGCTACCTCAGTTTCCTGTGCCAACGAATCCCGAGCTCACAACCGATCCCCGATGAGAGTCTTGTATCGATAAAAGGGGTTCTCGACCGTCCCCTGACGATGATAGCCAGACTCCTTCTTCCAACGCATTCGCCCCACCTTGTCAACACGTCGAATCGTTCGGTCTCGTGCAGCTGATCGAGGTTCACGCCCCGATGTCGATGCGTTTCGAGTTGGCGATACGACGACCTTTGCTCCTCTAGCTGATGCGGCTTTATAGATCGCGACTGTGTCGTATGCAGCATCGCCTGTCACGCTTGCCTCGATTGCCGTGCTTCGCAGAAGCCCATTCGCCTTCTCCAACAATTGACAGACCTGTGCTGTCCACGATTAAGTGAACGCCCTTCTTCGATTGTGCGAGACGGAGACCAACTCGCAAGTCCTTGGCTCTACGCGATAGCGTCGTGTGATCCGGGGCTTCGAGATCGAGCGCCATCAATTCGAGCAGCGAGCGTAGGATGCCTTCAGCCTGACGCAGCGGTAATCGAAACACGGCTCGCAAGGTCAAGGCCGTTTCGATTGCAAGGTTCGAGTACTTCTTTGGAGCGCCGCGTTTTCCAGACGACTTCGCTTTCCAAACCTTGATCGCAGCTGGTGAGATCCAGATGGTGATGTCACCACGCTGAACGAGGCTTCGATCGTACTCGGGCCAGTTGGTAACTCGATATCGCTTCTTATACTTCGGATGTACTCGGGAGTTCATTCCGAGTGCATCGGACCAGCGAGCTTAAAGCCCTGAGGGCGCTCCCCTGCATGGCTCCAGAGCCAACGAATAGTGCACCAACGGCGCGGCCTTCCGCCTTGAAGCTCAGTCTAACAAACGCTCGAACGTGGCATATTCGTCGAGCATGCCTTCGCGTCGGCTCCAACTCTTGATCTGTTTCAAATCGATCGTTGCCTTCGTAGTTCGACTTACCGCAAGCGCTTGCTCCAACGCGCTTCGATCCTTGAAGTGATAAAACGCGGCCAGACGATCGCGACAAGAATCGGTAGCAGTGATGATGTGCAAGAGCTCGTCACCCGAGTGCTGCGTGCTCCACTTCCGAATTAGGTCATCACCAACCGCTAGCGGTCCACGTGGAAACTCAAGTTGGAATCGCGAGACACTGTGCACGTAATCGTGTCCTTTGTTTCGATATCCGAGATCCGTCAACACCTGCGCGGGGTCACCGTCCTTGGGATACACCTCGAGGATGAAGTCCAGATCATAAGATTGAATGGCTTCGGGAGCGTAGAACGTAGCTGCACCTCCGCCACTCAAAACCGCCGTAACGCCTGCGCGGTCGAGCGCCGTGCAAACTGCAAACGCGACTTCAACTAAGTCCGAGTCGGCCGTGATCACTCGAGCCCCTTACCTGTTCGACGCGGGCGAGCGCGTCGTTTTCCGGATAACTGACGCAAGCGAGCATTCGCTTCGCCGTGCTTCACTAGCAGCGCCTTCAACTCCTTCGCGGCGAAGTAACGCGGGTCCAACGCAAGCCTTCGTGTCCGGCCAAGCCTCCGACTAGAAATAATGCCTTCGGCCTCGAGGCCATCCACGATGTAGAGCACAGCCGCAGCTTTCGCATCCAAGAGTCGCGTCAACTCGCCCGGATATGTTTCCTCAAGAAGCGTGATCAATAACAAGATCTCGGTTCTACGTTCGCTCCCGAAGAGCTTGGATTCTCGCTTGAGCTTTGCCATGGTTTCAGCGTACACAGTTTCGACATATTTCTATGTTGATATGAGCACAATTTTCAGTTCATTCGATTTGGGGGTTTTCAGGGCTTAATCAAGACCCATCTCAACGAAAGATCCAGTAATTGCGGGCATCCAAATACAGAATCTGCCGCCGATAAAATGTGTAATCTGCCCCAAAAAGGCGGCCCACGAGACGTTCTGGGCAGATATTCGCCTGAAGCGGTTCAGACTGCTCGTTGCAATTTAGTGCCAGGTAGTCCGTCCCCCAATGTCCAACCCGATATCGGCATAGGTGGACATGGCACCTGGCCGTGGCGTTGTTGCACAAATCAAAATAGCCGTAGAGTCCTCATCCTAACCCCGGCTATCGCGGAATCGCTACCGAGCTAGGTCTCCCCATCTCAAACATCCGATTCAGCACGTTACAAGCGATCACCGCCTCAGTCTCCTGAGCCAACGGATCCCGGGCGCGCAACCTATCCCCGATGATCGACTTGTACCGAAAGAAGGCGTTCTCAACAGTTCCCTGACGGTGATAGCTCGACTCCTTCTTCCAACTCCTACGCCCCATTCTATCCACGCGCCTGATAGTTCGGTCACGTGCAGGTGATCGAGGATCACGCCCCAAAACAGACGCACTGCGAGTTGGCGGTACAACGACCTTCGCTCCCCTGATTGAGGCGGCTTTATAATTAGCAACCGTGTCGCAAGCGGCATCCCCCGTCACGCTGGAGAGCTTGTCACGAACTCCGTTGATGATCTTGAGTCCTGTGCTTGGATCGTCAACCGTGCTATCCGTTAGAACCTGGGCGATGATCTGGCCGCTACGATCAACTCCAAGGTGCAGCTTGCGCCATCCACGCTTGCCTCGATTGCCGTGCTTCGCAGAAGCCCATTCGCCTTCTCCAACAATCGATAGACCGGTGCTGTCTACGATCAAGTGGACGGCCCTCTTCGATTGAGCAAGTCGGAGACCAACTCGCAAGTCCTTGGCTCTACGCGATAGCGTCGTGTGATCCGGGGCTTCGAGATCGAGCGCCATCAATTCGAGCAGCGAGCGTAGGATGCCTTCAGCCTGACGCAGCGGTAATCGAAACACGGCTCGCAAGGTCAAGGCCGTTTCGATTGCAAGGTTCGAGTACTTCCTTGGAGCGCCACGTTTACCAGACCGTCTCGCCTTCCAAGCATTGATAGCAGCCGGTGAAATCCACATCGTGATGTCACCGCGCTGAACAAGGCTTCGATCGTACTCAGGCCAGTTGGTAACTCGATATCGCTTCTTATACTTCGGATGTACTCGGGAGTTCATTCCGAGAGCAGCGGACGTGTGCCGCTTGAAGCCTGAGAAGTGCCTCCCACCGTGCTATAGAATCGTCTATTTGTGCACCAACGCCGAGTTTGCCAGCAACGCCGTGCCGCTCACTTTCAAGCCCTAGCCGTAAGCATCAGGCTTCACCAAAAGTGAGGCCAATGCGCGAAAAGCCTCGCCAAAACATTTCGGAACACTCGCTCGCCTATCACGGGAGGAAACCTCGCCGAAATTTCCGATCGCGTATTGGCCGCTTTTGCGAACTGCTCCATTTACTTAGACAGCGTCTGACCTAGCCCGGATTATTCATGAACCGCGAGGCAAAACGCCTCGAATTGGTTCCTGCTGGCACTTTGCAGATACTTGCCCCCGCAGACGACATTGTAAGGTCGTCGAGGACGCCAGTATCTGCAAAGTGCCAGCAGGAACCAATAGACCGGCAGTGCCGGTCGTTCGTGGTGTTTGGTCCGCGTGTTCATGAATAATTCGGGCTAGCGGCAACTGAAATACGGCTCGCAGCGGCGTGGAGCGCGCGTTTAGATTCGAGCGAATAATTCGGTCCGTCTCGACGGGAGGTATACGGTCCAACCGCACCCTGCAAGTTAGACTTCCTGCATGAACCCACAGCTCACGAACGAGTCTAGCCTTCCCCAGGTGGTTCTCAACTCAGCTGCAAAGCTAGCGCTTCAAGCTGGAGACTCGGCCTCACTTCACTCGATCGTTTGCGAAGTTCATCCGGGCATCTTCGTTGCAGATTTAGTGCAGCATTCTTGGTGCGAGGCGTTGCTAAACGCCTTGGATGAGTTTGATACTCGTTGTCGAGCGGAGGGCGCTCCCCCTGAGCCGCCGAACTCGATGCACGACTATGGAGTCGTACTTGAGAGCGCAGGCTTGGACGCCCCAATGGAATCGTCGCGCAACACGCATTCCTTGCAGACTACGGTGAGGGACGCGATACGGACCTTGCGTTGCACGTTGACCAAAGCGAAGTCACATTCGACCTTTGCATAAGCGACGGTTTCAAAGGCGGAGAGTTGATCTTCGAAGGTCGCCGTTGCTTTCAACACCTCGACAAACCGGCGAAGAGCGACGAACTATTTGAACACGCTCACACTTTTGGCCAAGTGGTGATCCACGCAGGAAAAAACCGACACCGTGCTTTGCCGGTACGCGCCGGGCGTCGCGCGCAACTTATTCTATGGGGACGGAAGACGGAAGAACCCGAAGTTGCTGACCTGTCTAATTGTCCAGAGTGGTGTGGGGCCAATTCGTGAGAAGTTTTTGTCCGATCCAAAACAACGACCCCAATGCTGACGAGACTCGCTCCACCGTTTTACAAATCTTCGATCAAGTGCCGAACCCGTGATCGCACAACATCGGTAGCCGCAACCAAATCTGACTATGACCTCCAATGTTTGGGATTCCGAAGCGCTTCGAAAGCACATCAACGAATACCCGCCCTACACGGGTGCGCAAATCGAAGTGACGCACCTTGCCGCAGACGCAAGTGAACTGCGCGTTCAGATGCATCTGGATAAACGCAATGAGAACCTAGTCGGCACGCACTTTGGAGGAAGCTTGTACGCGATGGTCGATCCGCACCTCATGATCCTCTTAATGCAGAGCCTCGGACCGGAGTACGTGGTTTGGGATCAATCCGCGACGATCAATTTCCTGCGACCAGGACTGGGAACAGTCCACGCGACGATTCGCATCACGGAGAACGAGCTCGAGTCCATTCGCGCGGCGACCGCCGCCGGCGAAAAGCACCTCCCGACTTGGACGCTCGAGGTTCGCAATGAAGCAAACAAAGTAGTCGCGTCCGTTTTCAAGACGCTGTACGTGCGCAGACGCGAATCAACGGCGCTGTAGCTTGCAGCTCTGACTCGTGTTGAGTGTATAGGCCAGCCGAAAGAGTCCCGATAATCGGATGGGTGCAAGGATATCGTGGAGCGAGCGGGGGAGCCGCGGTTGGCCCCAGCTACATGCGCTCGACGGTCCGAATGCCAAGCAGCGACAGACCGTGGTGAATCACTTGTCCGGTGGCATCGATCAACTGCAAGCGTGTCGCGCGAAGCGCATCGGTCTCCGCGTGCACCACGGAGCAGTCTTCGTACATGCGGCTAAAGCGGCGCGCGAGCTCGTAAATATATCCACACAGAATCTGGGGCAAGACTGCTTCCGATGCACGGCCCACCGTGCGGTGATAGTCCGCCAGCCAACCGAGCACATTCGCCTCGGTCTCCTGGGTCAATAAGGACCAATCCACCAACTCGAGGTCCACCTCGCCGACCTGTTGGAGTATCGAACGCGTTCGGGCGTAGGCGTACATCAAGTACGGACCGGTGTTGCCCGTCTGCGCGCTCCACTCATCGAGATCAAAGACGATCTTGGAATTGTGCAGTTGATTCAGCATGCCGTAACGCATGGTGGCCATCGCAATCGAATGAGCCGCTGCATCGATCTCGGCTTGTTCCCAATCGCCAATGTACTTCGCCAAGAAGTCCCCGTTGATCTTCTCCAAGAGCGCGGCTTCAAGTTGCGAGAACAGAATCACGTTGCCCTTGCGACTGCTCATCTTGCCGTCGGGCAAGACCACTTGTCCGTAGGCCAGGTGTTGGCACTTGCTGGCCTGCTCGTAGCCCATCAGCTCTAAGCATTTGAAGACCTGTTGGAAGTGCAAGCTCTGGGACGAATCCACCACGTAGTACGAACGGTCGATGCCGTACTCTTCAAACTTGCGCTGGGCAAGCGCCAAATCGCGGGTGGCATAAAGCGCGGTACCGTCACTCTTGATCAAGACACAGAAGCCCAGGCCGAACTCCTCTAGCTGGGCTCCCACCGCGCCTTCGGATTCGATGAAGACGCCCTTCTTCTGGAACTCACGCACCAGGGCCTTGGAAGGTTCGCCCAGTTCGGACTCGTAGAAGTAGTGATCGAAGCGACAATCGAGCCAATCGTAAATGCGATAGAACTCGTCCATGGACCACTCGAAGGTGGACTTCCAAAGCTCGTAGACTTCGCCGCTGCCGCTCTCGAGAGCTTGCATCACTTCGCTGACTTCTGCGCTGCGTCGTTTGAACTCAACCAGTACAGATTGCTTTGCGTCGAGGGCTCCATCGATGCGATAGACCTCGGCCACTTCGTCGCCCACGCTTGCTCCCGCGGGCAAGACCGCGATTGCATCATGGTTGCTTGAGATTCCGAGTTCTTTTTCAGACAGCAACATGCCGCTGCTCATCACACCGCCGCGATCCACCACGCCGACTTCCTTGCCAGCCACGCGCATGCCCGCTTTCGCGTAAGGCACAAGATCGCCGGGGGCGAAACCGGCCGCGGCCGCCACCACTGTATGTTCGTCTCCATCGAGTTCGACGGTCGCCACCCACCACTTGTCATTTTTCGGATGCTTCTCCAGGCTCTTGGCCAAGGCAGCACGCACACCGGGAAGCGGCGCGGCCGTCAGCGTGGACAGGTCCAACATGTCCGTGGCGGAACTGTACTGCTCTCCTAAAAATTCACCGCGGTGCTCCGTTGGCAATTCACCATGGAAGTGTTCGCGTAAATGCCACAGGCACTTGGCCACGTGGGTACCTTCGTCACCAATGTAGTTAACGGGCACCACATCGAAACCTTCCCAATCGAGGATGCGGGCAGCGGCGTCCCCTAGAGCGGCGTTGCGAATATGTCCCACGTGAAATGCCTTGTGAGTGTTCGGTTGCGAATACTCCACCATGACTTTTTCGCCGCGCACCGAGCGACGGGCCAAGAACTCCCCGTTCAAGATCGAGGGAATCAATTCGGCGGCGAGTTCCTCACGCGCCAAGAAGAAGTTCAAGTACGGGCCAGCCGCTACGACCTTCGAGAAACCGGCCTGCTTCAGCGCCGTTTCCGAAAAGCTCATCTGCAACAGCTTGGCGATCACCGGCGGGCCCTTACGCAGCTCCTTGGAGAGTCGGAAACAGGGAAAGGCCAAGTCCCCCATCTTGGAATCCTTGGGGCGTTCAATCCAAGCCTGCAGCTCCTCCGCGGACTTGGACAACCCAAAGGCCTCGGCTTCCAGGGACTCCGACAAGAGCTTCGCGATCTTTGCTTCGTATTGCATGGGGCCAAAGCAAAACAGAGTCCCGGGCGGCGCGGATCAGAAAGACCCAAAAAACTCGCCAATGAACTAAATTGTCCCCACCCTCGGGACGGGCCGACTCCAAGACACCGGCCCCTCCTACGCCGATTTCGACACGGCCTCCGAACTACTCTCGACCTTGCCACGCAGCTAGCGTTGCCAAGCCATGACGGGTCGACATATCCTTTCCTGTAGCCACGCTCTAGAATCAAACGATACGAGCTAAACTTTGCCGATGAGCCGCACCTACGCAAAATCCCCCGCTGCCGCCCGCGCGCTGAAACTCGTACGCTCCCTACAATCGCACTTCGTCCAGACCTTGGAAGGAGTTGGCAGCGCATCGGGCGCGGCTGAAACGCTCGAGTCCGTGGAGTGGTTGCGTACCGGCGGATCGAACGGCGGTGGACGCCGAATCGGAACGGACGGAAGTGCGAACTACAATCGCGCCTCGGTGAACGTTTCCCAGGTTCACTACGACGACAACCCGGGAAAAAAGTTGGGTTCCGCGACCGCGCTCTCCGCCATCGTGCATCCAGCGAACCCTTGCGCACCATCGATTCACGTGCACGTGAGTTGGACCGAGTACAAATCCGGGGAGGGCTATTGGCGCATCATGGCTGACCTCAATCCTGCGTTGCCCGACGACGACGATTTGAACGAGTTTGAAACTGCCCTGCGCGATATTGCCCCGGACCTTTTCGAGCAAGCCTGCGAGGAAGGCCGGCGCTACTTTTGGATTCCGTCCCTCGAACGTCACCGCGGGATCAGCCACTTCTACCTAGAGGCGTACAACACGAACGACCCGGTTGCGGATCAAGCGCTTGCGGAGCGAGTGACGAAAGTCGCCATCGACACCTACGGAGCAATCGTTCGCCGACGATTGACGAACCAGGTCGTTCCCACCGAAGACGAACTCTCTGCGCAACTCGCCTACCACACGGTCTACTTATTCCAAGTGCTCACTCTGGACCGCGGAACGACGGCCGGACTCCTAGTTCACGATGAAAACGACCTCGGCATCCTGGGCTCGCTGCCTGCAAAAGTGGACTCGAAACTTTTGGGATCGTGGGAAGCGGGGATGTCCAAGCCCCAGGACGAGTTAGTAGTTCGCCTGGTCGAGGCTCTCGGAGAAAGCAAACTGGCCGTGGTGGACGATGCTGCCAAGGCTCGGTTGGCGCAGGTCCTTCGCGACCACTACAAAAAACATCCCCAAGCCCTCGAGTTGCAGGCCTCCGCTTCCACGCGCCCGCCTTCCATCGAGAATCACCAATAGTGTGAATTAGTACCGAACTCGCCCCAGAGGCATGATCATGTGTGCGCGAAGTCAGTGACATGACTCTGGTGATTCGGGACCTTCCGTCAAACAGGGCTAGTGCTCGGACGCTTCACCGCTCCCGTGCGGGATGCGAATGCGCTCGACTAGTTGTTGAATTTCGAGGGGCGGTGGAGGTGTGAAGCGAGAGACAACTATCGCGACAATGAAGTTGAGAACCATGCCGACGGTTCCGATGCCCGTGGCGGAGATGCCAAGGAACCAATTGTCCTGGTTGTCCAATTCGGTGTGCATGAACTTGAACCAGATGATGTAAGCGCCGGTGAAGACGATTCCGGTCAGCATGCCCGCAATAGCTCCTTCACGATTCATGCGCTTGGAAAAAATGCCGAGCAGAATCATGGGAAAGAAGCTCGAGGCTGCGAGGCCGAAGGCGAAGGCGACGACTTCTGCAACGAATCCTGGCGGGTAGATGCCGAGGACACCGGCAACGCAAACAGCAACGGCCGCGCTGATGCGGGCGGCGACGAGTTCACGTTTCTCGCTAATCTCGGGAAACCAACAGCGCTTCAACAAGTCGTGACTGATCGCCGAAGAAACGACGAGCAAAAGCCCGGCGGCGGTTGATAGAGCTGCTGCAAGTCCACCGGCAGCGACGAGACCGATGACCCAATTAGGCAGGCCGGCGATTTCAGGATTGGCGAGCACCATGATGTCGCGATCGATGTAGAGCTCGTTCTCATTTTCGTTGATCGCATTCATCACGAGGCGTTCGCCGTGCTCACCGCGTCCCTCACCCCCGGGATCTCTCGGAAGGCTGACGAATTCGGGCTTACCTTCGAAGGCTTTCCCTGGCCGATACTGAACGCGACCGTCCGCGTTCTTGTCGACCCAGGCGATCAAATCGGTGTCCTCCCAGTTGTGAAACCATGCTGGGATCAGCTTCCCTTCATCGCCTTGACCAGATTGTTCGAGCTGTACTTCGCCACCATTCGGGGTGTAGCGCGCGCTCTCGACACTATTGATCAAATTCGTACGCGCGAACACCGCAACTGCGGGGGCAGAGGTGTAGAGGATCGCGATGAAGAGCAGCGCCCAACCGGCTGTCACGCGCGCGTCGCGCACACGCGGTACTGTGTAGAACCGAATGATGACGTGTGGCAGTCCGGCAGTACCAACCATGAGCGCCGCGGTGATGCAAAGCGTGTCGATCATCGGCCGCGTGACCGCGGTGTAGGCGGCGAAGCCTAACTCTTCGTTCAAACCATCGAGGCGATCGAGCAACGACACGCCATCCGGTCCGACTCCTCCGAAGCCCAGCTGGGGAATAGCTGAGTCCGACATCATCATGGAGATGAAGATCGCGGGAACCATGAACGCAAAGATGAGCACGCAATACTGCGCGACTTGCGTGTATGTAATGCCCTTCATCCCGCCGAGAACGGCATAGAAGAAGACGATCGCCATGCCGATCAGAACGCCTTCATTGATTGGAACTTCGAGGAAGCGGCTGAACACAATTCCGACTCCGCGCATCTGTCCAGACACATACGTGAAGGAAATAAAGATCGCGCAGAACACGGCCACAATTCGCGCCGTTCGCGAGTAGTACCTATCTCCGACGAAATCGGGCACGGTGAACTTTCCGAACTTGCGCAAATAGGGCGCGAGCAGCAGTGCTAGCAGGACGTAGCCTCCCGTCCACCCCATCAGGTAAACGGAGCCATCATAGCCTTGAAAGGAAATGATGCCGGCCATCCCGATGAAGGAAGCCGCCGACATCCAATCCGCTGCCGTGGCCATTCCATTTGCGAAGGGAGAGATCCCTCCTCCGGCGACGTAGAACTCCTTCGTCGAACTCGCCCTCGTGCGAATGGCCAAGTAGATGTAAAGAGCGAACGTCAGCCCAACAATGCTATAGGTCCATGCCTGTACGCTCATCTCTTAATCCTCCTCGACGCCGTGCTTGCGGTCGAGGCGTCCCATCAGAAACACATACACAAGAATCAAAAAACAAAAGACGTAGATCGAGCCTTGTTGTGCGAACCAAAAGCCGAGCTTGAAACCCGTACCCGGCAAATAAAACCGATTCAATTCTTCGACGAAGATGATTCCGCAGCCAAAGGACACGAGGAACCAGATGCTCAGTAGAACGAACAGATAAACGAGGTTGCGACGCCAGTAGGCACGTGCAGATGGAGGGGCGCTGCTCATTGTTAGGTTCGGTACCTGGGAGTGCTTACGCAATCCAAATTAGGGCGAGGCTCGAGTGTGCACCGCCGTTTAAAAGGGCCGCGGTGAGCGCCTGTTGTCAATCAGTCAACAAAAACTGGACCGCTTGTTCGAGCGCGCGAAAGTCCTCGTCGCATAAGGCGTGCGCGGAATCGTCCGAGCGGTGGAACTCGGGTCCGGGATGCACGAAGCGCACGACTCCGTTTGCATCGCACAAGAAACTGGCGCTGGTTGCGGAGCGTTTTCCGGTCGACAGCCACAGTTCCTTTAGTGAGCTCCACTCGGCGTCCATGAGCAAGCGTCCGCTGTAGCCGCGCTCAAGCGCATCCGCTCGAACCATCTCGATGTCGACGCTGTCCAAAGCTCGCGGGGGTTTCGGGTGGTAGACGGCGATGGTTTGCAATCCGCGATCGGCGTAGGTGACGCGCAGTTGCTCCAACGCGGGCAACGACGCGACGCAGAACGGACAAGTGTCGGTCCACCAACGCAGCAACGTCGCGCGCGGGACGGGCGAACTATCAGCAGTCGAAAGTTCGATCGAGCTGGGGAGTTGCGCGCCGACCCGGTCTGCGCCGGATCGAGAAACAGGCATCGCGATCGACACCGCTTGCCCGCTGTCGATTGCGGGCGAAGTCCCGGACTCCAGTCGCGCAGTACATGCCGAGAACAACGCGGCTAAAGCTATAGCGGGTAGAAAACGCATGACGAAGGTATAACACCGTCCGGCAGCGGCGTCGCCGCGGAACACGAAAACTCAGCCTAACTATTTCGCGACCGAAACTGAGCGCGAACCACCGACCCGGATTTAGCGTGATAGCGCCTTAGCCGTTTCTTTAGGGCCGCTACTTACTGACACCCCATCGCAACCCAAACCAGCAACCAGTGTGCGATCAGCTCGTTCCGCTTAGGCCAGGTGAGCTTCCTCAATTGCAAAACTTGCTCGATGACATTCATCACACACCGCTCCGCAGTAAGCGATCGGCAGCAATAACCTTCGTTGACGCCACGAACCGACAATTGTCATTCACGGTTGCTGAATCATCTCATTCCAAGCAGTTCTGGTGATTGAGAGTCCATTGAGTTGTCGGGACCCGCAAACTTTCATTGGCTTGCTTACTCGTCGCCCATGTATCCGAGCGCTTCGAGTTCATCGTGAATCTCGTCCGGCAACTCTTCCGTTTTGATCGAGCCGTTCATTAGGTCTTCCCACGGGTACTCCTCCAATTTCGCTAAGAGCCGTGTTCGATAGGCTTCCGCTGCAGGCGAGTCGATTAGGTTGACGAGTTCCCCGGGATCAGAGGCTAGGTCATAGAGTTCGTCCTCCCGTACCGAGTGGTAGATGTACTTGAAGTCTCCGTCGATCATTGTGAAGACACAATTTTTGAGAGAAACCATCTGCTTTTTTTGGGCGAACACTGCGCGGTTTTGGCGAGAACTGGAAGATGCTCGAAGAGCTGGCCAGAGCGAAAAACCGTCCGAACTTGATGCGCCGCTTCCCAAGACATCAAGGAGGGTCGGATGCAAGTCAACGAGCGAAACTTGTGATTCGAAACGCCCTGCATCGATCGATTCATCCGACGAATGAATAATCAGTGGTACGTGTAGTTGTTCTTGATAGATGTAAGCACCATGGCCGCGATACCCATGGTCACCGAGGGCCTCTCCATGATCGGACGCAATCACCCATAGGCTCGGACTCAAAGGCGCAAACGACTCGACGGCAACATATAGACGTTCGATCTGATCATCGACGTACGCAATCAAAGCATCATAATCATCAACCCTGTCGATGACCTCTGCGCGAGATTCGAGCCAGTTCGAGCGAATCTTCAATCTCGGTTCCCATCGAATGGGAGCGAATTCCTCTTCAGGCATTGGGTCAGCCAAACCGTGTCGCTTCGCCAAATGGCTATAGAACTGGTCGGGCGGTAGAGCGGTACGACTGGCATTGGCCTCGTAGTATTTCTGCGGAGCAGCCATCCCTTCGAGTTCGGCCTCGTGAACGTCAAAGAAATGCACCCACATGAAGAATGGTTGGGCCGGCTCTAGAGACTCAATCCAAGCAATGGCCTGGTCGACTGTCTCTTCGCCTTTGCGAAGCCAGCCGTTGAGAACCTGAAAGTCATTGGTGGACCTCCCGAGGAAGCCGTTACTCACGAATGCGCCGGTTTTATAGCCTGCTGCTCCGAACGACTGCACAAAGGTATGAATGTCTTTCGAGAGCAAATCACCGTTCTTAAGCACTCGATGACCGAGCGGCAACAAGCCGGTAAACATCGAAGCATGGCTGGGCGCCGTGTGCGACATCGTCGAGATAGCACGCTCGAATACAACGCCGTTCTCCGCAAGCCGATCAATAAACGGCGAGGTCTGCCTAGCATACCCGTAAGTCTGCAAATGATCGGCGCGTAAGGTATCGATCGTCACAAGCACAACCCGGTCGAACTCCGGAGATGTTTCCGGCTGTGCCTCTACGCAGCCAAGCCCCAGAGCAGATAGAGCCAAAGGTAACAACGTCACTCTCTGACGTGCCAAACCGACCAATGTCATCAACTGTTGTTGGATCATTTCATTCCGAAAAGTTCTGGTGCGTCCTGCCCCACTGCTCAGGTTCTCATCCTACTTTGAAACCTCCCGCATGCCTGCAAGGACCTCGTGAGGTGACGACCTTTTGCCGGGCAAAGCCATCAGTACGTGTTGCGCGTGCTGCGACGGCGTCCGTATTAACCGTCCAAACTTCGGCGAGCCAGCACCAGTTCGAGAAGAGTATTTATCGGCCCTTTGCAGATCTGGTCCTTCCCTGGAGCAATTGGGTTGCCTCGGATTTCGAGAGGCTAATCATCCTGCTCGGAAGCCCGCGAGGCAGCATCCTTGATCGCAAGTTTTAGGCGCTCAAGAGTGGATCTGAACTCTTCCTTCTCTTCATCTGGTGCGAGTTCAAGCGCTTTCATGGAGGCGTTGATCGCCTCGTCATGGAAGCCGTTAGCGAACAAGGCCCAAGCAAGCGTATCGCGAATGGCGTGATCTGCCGGTTCCAGTGCGACTGCCTTTCTCGCCAGGTCCAACCCGCGCAGGATGTCGGTTTCGTGGTCCGTTCGGTCGGGGTTAACGAGAGACCATGCGATTCCGTTTAAGTCATTGGCTTCGCGAACAGCCATGTACGCATCACGTTCGTGCTTTAGACTAATGTACTCCTCATGCCGCTCCGCTCGAAGCATGAGCTGCAGGAGATCATCGACGTAATTGGCATTCCAACGCGTGAAGGACTGCGCGCCTGTTTCGCAATAGTCGAGCGCTCGCTGAAGGTTTATGACATTGCCACGTTCTTCAAAAAGCTTGGCCATCCCGACTAGGACACGGAGGGAACCGGCGCGCGAGGTTGAGGAATCGACCTGATCGAAACCTAACTGTAGAACGCCCAATGCCAGGTCGGGCCGCGAAGCTTCCCCGAGCGCACTACCGATCAATACTTCAGCGAGACCTTCTGCACCATCCAGGATGTGTTCATCGCGCGATTGAGTGCTAGATTCAGTCACCGTAGAGGCTAGGAATCGATCGAAAAATGCGGGCGATCCTAGAACAGACAGAATGTCATTGAGAACGTTAAGTGGAAGTTTCGATTGAGCCGCTAGGACTCCGATCATTCGATGTAAAACTCGCATGCTCACGCCCGGATAAGGCCTTTCACCTATTAATTCGATCGCCATACCCAAATTTTCTATCGCGTGATCACTCCTACCAATTAACGCGTCACAAGCGGCTTTGGCGATGTGCATTCGCATTCCTACCCCATTTTTCCAGAGATGATGTGGTGCGTAGATTCCAAGAACAAACGTGCTTCACCTGGATCTTGCCCCATCAAACGCCAAGCACACTCCACAATCAAATAGCGATTATGATGGTAGTAGAATCGAACTGAGTTCGATTCTTCCCTGCTAGCGCTGGCGATCGAATCCATATTTAGGTCTGTCTGTTTGCCTAGTAAGAAGCTAAGCATCTCCAACGTATGAGAGTCGATATACTGAACGCTAAAATTAGATTGGGGTATCTCATAAGCGTGCAGATCGGCTATGGCTTCCTGAATTCCTTCACTCCATTCGTCGTTTTGAAGTTCAGGGAAGTCGAGGTACCCCTTCCATACAAGAGCATCGAGAAATGCAGCCTGGAATTCAGCAATCGAGGATCGAATGCTAACCACTTCGCCACGAGGGCTGAGAACAATGCCATCCGCGCCTGGCCGCCCCGCAAGAAAGGCGACTGCTCTGCGACGCATGCCCTGAGCAAATCGCAAATATGGTTCCCGTAACATCGTTTCGTAAGCACGGCCATCGGCAGAGTTGTGCTTCTTTGCAATGATTTGTAATACGCGAGCAGCAGTGTACGCGCGATGGTCAATTCCCTCTTTAGCGACATTATCGGCTTCATTGACCGCGTTGGGTAAAGTTTCGAGAACCTCCTCATTCGGTTTAAAGCGCCCGTCCGTAGAGTCCATTGCATCAGCACGAAGCAACGCATACTCAATGAGTTGCTCGCGGGCCTCGAGCAGTTTGGCGTCTAACTCAATTCCCTTTTCGCTGGCGAGTACGGCGCTCTGTTCCGCCTGCGCCTTATAAACCGTAGTGACGGCGAGCCCAACAACAAGAAGCACGAATGATGCCGCTATTGTTGCAGCGAGCGCTTTGTTTCGAACGACCCATTTGCGTGTTTCCGCCCATGCTCCAACTTCGTACGCCCGAACAACTTTCCCCTCGAGGTAGGCACGCAGATCTTCGGCCAATTCGCTCGTAGTTTCGTAGCGGTCTTGCATTTGCCTAGCCATCGCTTTTTCGCAAATGGCGACGAGTTCAAGAGGGTGTCCGCTCGGCAAAGATGCTGGCGGTCCGTCCTGTACTTGAGCCCAGATTGCGTAGGCATTGACTCGCTTTCCGTCCGGTACGTACGGCATATGTCCGGCTAAAAGCT
Organism: Planctomycetota bacterium; assembly: GCA_047639415.1. Taxonomy (GTDB): domain Bacteria; phylum Planctomycetota; class UBA1135; order UBA1135; genus OFTM34. Next base: position 19,184 of record JBLINP010000003.1, read on the forward strand.
GGTAGAGAATCGCTCCAATTCCGTACACATCCGAGTGTGGTCCCATGGCTTCGAGATCACCGCGTGCCTGCTCAGGCGACATGAATGCTGGCGTTCCCACGACATCCCCGTCCATCGTCATCAGGGGCGAGTCTGCTGGCGAGTCGCGCATATCGGTGTGAACGCTAAGCGACGTGGCGCTCGACGGCTTGATTCGAATGTTCTTCTTGTCCTCCTTCCCAAGAGTCTTCGCCAATCCCCAGTCCATCACATACGTTTCACCGAAACGGCCCACCATGACATTGGTCGGCTTTAGGTCACGGTGAATGACCTTTTTCGAGTGCGCGTACGCCATCGCTTCGCACACTTTCAAGATGACTCCGAGAGCGCGCGCTTGCGTCCAGCCATCCTTACCGGCTTCGACCAATTCGAAGATGTCGCTTAGCGTTTGCCCCTTAATCAAACGCATCGTGAAAAAGACCTGTCCGTCACGGTCAACTCCCAGTTCGTAAACCGGCAGGATGCCCGGGTGATCGAGTTGACCGGTGATCTGCGCTTCATCGAGGAAGCGACCAAGAGTCTTGTCCTCGACGGCTGTTGTCGATCCAGGGTTATCTGGATCCTCTTTGCCGAGCGCCACTTTCATCGCAAGCGTGCGACGTAGGGTCTTGTCCCAGACTTTGATGATTGCCCCCATTCCGCCGCGAGCGATTTCACCTCTTAGCTCGTAGCGAGACTCTTCAGGTGTGATCCGACTGAGTCGCTCAACTACATCGGAGAGAGAACCGTCGGAGAACGACGAGGACATCGCTCCCGCATTACCGCTCTCAAAGGACGCTGACCGCCCTTTAGTTTGAAGCGCTTTTTCATAGAGACGCCTTAGGGAATCAGCTTCTTCGGGGTGCCTAGCACACAACTCTTGAAATTCAGTCTCCTCGCATTCGTGCTTTTGGCTTTGAAAGCCGTCGAATAGCTTCTCGACGCGATTGGCGTGATCATTAGAAGACGAGTCGTTTGAACGCATAGGCATAAGCGGGTTCGGGAACGATGACAGGGTACCGAATTCAACCCAAAGTGTCAGTCGATCGCCACGCTAGCAATCGCTTCCTGAAATCAACATGACGTGGTTGGCTCGTCCCTAAGTGCCAAGCCGCATTGACTCCAATCCATCGTCGTTTAGTGATGGGTAGTCGGGCCCGTGAAACTCACCCAAATAAGGGCGTCGGTAGACAAGGCAACTGTGCGCTTGGGTATCCTTCGTCCCCATGGTCCGGAAATGCCCGCTATGCCCGAGCTAGAAATGCCGCCTCCCAAGCTGAACGTCGAGAGTTCGAGTCCCTTCGCCCGCTTCAGTGAAGCCGCGTGGGCCCTCGTTACGGAAGAAGGTCCATGAAGCGAGGAAGCAAGCGAGTGCAACTAGAATCCTACGAGGCCCTAATTGCACTCAACCATGAAAGTGGAGCTTTCGCTTCGCCGTCGATCAGAAATCTAGGCCGGTCTTTTCGATCTTGGTTGGCAAGGAATTCAAAATCAAACCTGTCGAGGGTAGTTGAGGTTGGGAAGACGTTATGCAGGAACCGTTGCAGCCTGTAACGAAGCCGTTGTTGATGTCGAAGACATGCCAGAAGTCGCCGGAGCCGGGAACGACAGGAAATATGCGCTCGGTACCTTCATAAAAGAGCCGCACGGTGGCGTTCGAAGTTGCGAGTGAGCCCGTTCCTGAAAACCTGTGAACGAAGTAGCGATAGGTGGCACCGAGGTCGACGTTGTCGATGGAAATGGTCTCGGGTCCGAAGCTAGTCACGTCATCGACATCTAGATTGATTCCGGGCGCGGTCGGCGTGCCGAAGAAAACGTGCCCGACGGGACTTAGCAAGTGTGAATCTAGATCGCTGGGATTAAGCCCCCAGGTCAGGACGATTCGTGCGTCTCCTCCCGCCGCAGGTGATATCCGCGATAGGGCTAGAGAGACGCTGATGGTTTGATCATCGGGAAGCGTAAAAGACGTACTTGTCGAGGCGTAATCATCGGCACTAACGTTAAGTGTGTAGTAGCCAGCCGGGAGCGTGACGTTGGTTACGGGTCCGCTCGAAATGACTTGGGCGACGAAAGCACCAGTCGGTGCGTTGAGCCCTTCTCTGAACAAAAGTTGCGCTCCAAGTATGTTTAGAGTCGGATCTTGTGCGTCAACAACAGATGCGTTTAGCATTCCAACGGCATCGGGATCCAGTTCATCTAGGATGAGGATTTGAGACGTCGTGGTGGTCATGTCTTCGGTGACCAACGTCGTCGCCATAGCCGTTTCAAAACCTGCTAAGGCAAAATTCAGCTCGTATGTTCCAACGCCGAGAGCCTGGAAAGAAAAGAAACCAGAGCTGTCGGAACTAACTGTTCCGGCCAAACTTTGATCAGCTCCCACTGCCGTAATGGTGACGTTCGGAAGCGAAAACCCGCCAATATCGGCAACGATTCCCTGGAGGCTTCCCGTTCCTGAATATGGGCATTCCGAGGATTGAAAAAGCGAGGAGGAGAGTTCGAAGATTTCGATCGGGCCCGGGTTCGCCGCGCCGATCAAGGTTCCAAGACCCCCGTAATCTACGTCCAAATGGCTTGCGAAACCGACTTGCAAATTTTGATTGCAAATCAACATGGGGTCGCCATTGACGTCGAATAGCGAGCTTGCTGTAAATTTCGCATTTGGCCCGGCGCTCAAACCAAGCCCAGGACCATCGATTGTGAATTTGCCGAGCACTGGAATATCGATTTCCGCCTCATAGATCGAAACCACGATCGACATGCCTGCTTGCGCGCCAACTTCTACACCGCCTGCCAGCGTAAAGCTGGGGTCGAGCTTATTTAGACTCGGGTTGACGTCGGCTTGATTCGAAATCGAAGATCCGTCGAACGTAAATCCCCCCTCGATGTCCGCATTGGCTTGGTAGCCGTATTTGAGAGTTGTCGCTCCACTCAAGTCGATATCAGCTCCCAAAGTCGGAATCATCTTTATGTTGACGAGCACAGGGAGCAAACCAATTTGAGCAACGACGTTGGCATCAAATACCGGATTGAAGTTCGTGCTGAATGACTCACGGAACTGCACATTCGAATCGACGTTCAAGAATGCGGTTGTGTTGATTTGGGTATCGACTGATGCGGAAAACGAATCGATCTCCCCTGCGAGAGAATTGAAATTGATTGTTGCGTCGAAGGTCGAGCTCATAGAGAAGTCGACGACCCCCGAAATGCCGGGCGCAAATTCATGCTCAACGTGTCGATCGAAAGTGAGCGTGGGCACCAAACTTGTTAGCGGTGTTCGACCACTTGGGCCGTTGAATGCAGTCGTCGTAGGCGCCGAGTCGGATACACGCAACTGAAGGGAAACGAATGAGTTTGGGAATGCTTTTTCAATGGTGGTAGGCACGGTTGAGAGGACGCTTCCGTTTATTGCCGTCACGAGACGCAGAAGTCCTCGAAGCCCGTCGTTGCTGACCCCTCCGACGACATCACCAACCGCGATCACCGGCGGAGAGCCCGTCACGATGACCGTAGGATCACCCGGTGTGCCCGAGAACTGAAACGCGGTCGTCGAATCAGCCATGATCGTGTTGTACCCGTCAATCGAAAGTACGGCTGGGCTTAGAGTTGATGCAGGATCAACAATGGCGTCCAACTGCACGGTCTGGGTCGGCGGGTCAGTTTCAGCGACGAAAGTGCCGGTGCCAGGTATGGGGATCGGACCGGGTGTCTCGGGAACTCGGTCACTTTCCCCGCATCCAAATCCTAACCCTATGGCGACCAATGAAATGACTAGTGTTTGAAAGCGCGGAGACATTCGATTCCCTTTTGACGTGAATTGATGGGTTTGACTCTTCCCCGGTTCTCTGGACGCGAGGCCTAGGATGACTCGAAAATGGCTTCAGTTGGAGCGGGCTTCAGTTGCAACGTCCTTCGCTGAAGCCGAAAGCGGACGTAATCACCTGTTGCTGAATCATCTCAACCTAACTGGTTCAGGTACGCTCAGCGCAACCACTTGGCCGGACGATTCATTCTCCGTCTATTCGGGTAAACGCAATCAGCAGCCGAGGCGTACAAACAATTCCGAATTTGTTCCTGGGAAACCCATCTCTGACACTCGATTGCTCGGAGGTGCAACCAATTGCCTATTCAAGGTCACCGAGACTGAGTTCACAAAGTACTATTGATCAAACGACCGTGTGCTCTCTTCTCAGTTAGCCCCAGGTAGTCCGTCGGAGATAGTCGAACTCAATAGGGGCATAGGCAGACGTTTCAGCCTGCCGTCCAAGCAAGGCTTCCCTCGACGTAAAACCTTCTTATTAGAACGAACCACGATCTACCGCCCAAAACTCAACGGCGAAATTGATTGAGTGGTCTTTAAGTTCGTACCGCCGGGGGATGGCGAACCAACGCGGATTAAAGCGCTTCAACAACAGTCAATACGGGCTCGCTATGGAGTTCCCAGGATTTCCGAGGGGCACAAGCCATCACGTGCAAGCTGCTGGACTTGTTGCTAGATTGAAATCCGCTAGAGTCATAGGTCAGCGCTCGTTGAACTCGCAAACTGGAAAAGGCTTCTTAATTCGTCTGGTTAACTGCAACAACGTCGTCGACGAAATTCCGATCGAGAGGGCTGAACCACAGGCGTTTATAGCCCGCGTTTATTGATGCAAGTTCCATTCGAATCCCAGGAAGAGCCATGCGCTCCTTCCCTCGAGTAGTAACCCTTCGCCTATGAGCCTTGAGAATCAAAACACTGCCCCCGACTTGGAAGAAATCGCGGAGTTCATTAGTGCCGTTCGAAAACGAATCGGGACCATCGTGGTGGGTCAAGACGTTGTAGTTGAGCGCCTTTTGATCTCGCTCTTCACAGGCGGACACATCCTGCTTCAGGGAGTCCCGGGCGTCGCTAAAACATTGCTCGCCGCCGTGCTTTCAAAGTCGCTCGACCTCGACTTCGCGCGGGTGCAATTCACGATCGACCTTTTGCCCGGAGACATTGTCGGCTCTGAAGTTCTCGATCAGCGCACCAATGAGTTCAACACTCACAAGGGTCCGATCTTCGCCAATTTATTGTTAGCGGACGAGATCAATCGCGCCAGCCCCAAAGTGCAAGGAGCTCTGCTCGAGGCTATGCAGGAACGCAAAGTCACGATTGGCGGCACGGCTTACCCATTGCCTGCCCCCTTCCTTGTGATCGCGACTCAAAACCCGGTGGAACAAGCTGGAACGTTTGAACTGCCAGAAGCTCAACTCGATCGGTTTATGCTGCTGCATCGTTTGGGCTATCCGACCCCCGATGAGGAACGTGAGATCTTGCGTCGCAACGCGAAGCTCGGCGTAACCCGCAGCGGCGACGGCGCCATGGTCGAAACCGAGTTTGACGTGATCGACGATTCGCCTGTAGCTCAAATCGGACAAGTTGTGTCCGCCATGGAGGCCGTCCAAAGTGTTCACGTCAGCGACACTTTTGTCGAACACGTGGTCGAGCTCGTCAACCGCACGCGCACTCATTCCGCTATCGAACTCGGTGGTAGCCCGCGTGCGGGCATCGCCCTCATTAAAGCCTCCCGCGCTCGCGCCTTAATTCACGGCCGCAGTTTCGTCGTGCCCGAAGACCTCTTCGCCCTGGCGCAAGATGTAATTCTGCACCGCCTGCGTTTGCGTTACGAAGCTCTCGCCGACGGTCTCACCACGCTGGATGTTTTGGAGGAGCTGCTGCGCGACATGGGCGCCGGGCCCGTAAAACCCACCACCGAGCCGGAGCCACAATCTGTGAACCAAAACGGAATACAAGCAGAACGCTAGGCACATGCCGAGCTCCTCCATACACGGCTACCTCGACGATGCCAAGGTTCTCGACGCACGCCAGTTCCGCATTCTCGTGCGGCGTTTGGCGGACAGTTTGAGCTATGGCACCGACCTCTCCACATTCCTTGGCAGCGGCGTCGAATACGTGCAATCGAGGCCCTATGCACCCGGTGATTCGGTGCGTTCCATCGATTGGCGAATCACGGCGCGCACCGGCAAGATCTTCGTGAAGGAGTTCGAGTCGCCCAAGTGCATGCCCGTTCACATCTTGATCGACACGTCCGCGTCCATGACGATTTCGTCGGTGGCCAGGAGCAAGTACGAAACCGCCACATTCCTGGCCGGGGGCTTGGCTCTAGCCTGCCTAGATCGCGTCAGTCCCGTGGGCCTAGTGGGTGTCGGCGAGCGCAGCTTGCGCATCAAGCCCAGCCTTTCTTCCACTCAAGTGATGGAATGGATGTTGCGCCTGCGCTCCTTTCGCTATGACGAGGGGACGCGCTTAGCGGAGCGCATCGCCGAGATCACGCCGCGGCTCAATTCGCGAGTCATGGTCATCGTGCTCTCGGATCTGCACGATCCGAATGCCTTGAAATCTCTCAAGCGCATGGCCCAACGTCACGATTGCGCGGTGTTGCAATTGCAAGACCCTGCGGAAGTTGGGCTACGTGGCGCAGGATTCTTGCGAGCGCGGGAAGCAGAAACGGGCAGGAAGTTCGCCACCCTGGGGCGCACGAACCACCTCGATCAAGACACGATTCAACGCTCCCTCAAACGTAGCGGAATCGACCATCTTTTGATTCGCACCGACAAGGAATACGTAGCTCCTGTGCGACGCTTCTTCCAATCCCGCGGACTCCTGGGAAGAAAGACTCGTTAAATGTTTCGACCCGGAATCCTGCTGCATTTGCTTTGCCTGTATGCCCTCGGGTTTGGGCATGCCGCCGGAGCGCAGCAAACGGGCGCTCCCACACCGGAGATCAGTAGCGTCGCAGTGGGCTTCCCGGATTGGAAACGCGACCTGGTGATCGAAGGAACGGAGGTCGAGCTGGCGCCGGCCAACAACTCCACGCTCATCGTGTTGCGCATCGCGGACGTCTACCCACACGGCTCGGCCTTCCGCTACGACATCGAGTACTACGGTCTCGAAGCTGGAGCCTACAACCTGTTGGATTACCTGAAACGCAAGGATGGCTCGAGTCTGGAGGGGACTGCGCCGATTCCAGTAGTGATTGAGAGCAACTTGCCTGCTGGAACGCTACGTCCCAATGCTCTCGAAAGTGGAGAAGTACCCTCCGTCGGCGGTTATGCCCTGCGCATGACAATTTATGGAGTTCTATGGGGTCTTGGACTGTGGGCCATTTGGGCTTTGGGCCGGAAGCGTGCCCCGAGTGCCGAGTCGGTTGCTACCCGCCCTCAAACTCTAGCAGAGCGCTTACGACCTCTCGTCGAGCAAGGCTTAGCCGGCAAGCTAAGCGCAGAAGACAGTGCGCAACTCGAGCTTTCCCTGATTGCCTTTTGGCGGCGCAAGCTGGATCTGCAAAATCAACCCTCCGCGCAAGCACTGCAACAACTCAAGGGCCACGACGAAGCCGGCCCTCTGCTGCGGCAACTCGAACTTTGGCTGCACAGCCCCGACAAAAGCGAGCACGTCGATCCCGCCGAATTATTGGCTCCCTACCAGCACCTAAAAGCGGACGAGTTCGAGGCGGCCGACGGGTTCAACGCTACCGAGCAACCCCGCTCGTCGGACTGATTGCATGGAGTTCCTGTTTCCATTCAGAAACCGCCCAGTACTCTTCCTTCTGCTGGTCCCGGCCCTATTGCTGTTCTGGGTTTGGGCCGGACGGGGAGGCGGACTAACTCTGCCCTTTGACCACTTGCGCGCGCGCGGCGTACGCTGGATTTCGCTGATGCTCGGCTTGGCGGAATCCTTGCCCAGCTTGTTGTTGGCCGTGGTCATCCTGATCCTCGCCGGCCCCCAACGTTGGGATGAACCGAAGACAGAAAAGGTGCTGACCAACATTGAGTTTTGCGTCGATGTTTCTGGCAGCATGACGGCGTTATTCGATGACGGAAACCGCTACGACGCTTCCATGGTCGCCATCAATAACTTTCTGGACTACCGCACCGGTGACGCGTTCGGATTGACTTTCTTCGGCAACAGCGTTTTGCACTGGGTGCCCTTGACCACCGACGTTTCAGCCTTCCGTTGCGCGCCGCCCTTCATGCGACCAGGTCACATTCCGTACTGGTTCAATGGCACCGAAATCGGCAAGGCTCTGCTGGCCTGCCGCAAAGTATTGACGAGCCGCGAAGAGGGCGATCGGATGATCGTGCTCGTTTCTGACGGTTATAGCGCTGACTTAGGCAATGGTCGCGACGAGGAAATCGCGCGGAAACTTCGTGACGACGGCATCGTCGTTTACGCGGTACACATCGCGAATTCGGACGCGCCCGATTCAATCGTCAACATCACCAGCGCTACCGGTGGCGAAGTCTTTGTACCGGGAGACACAGCGGCTCTCGAAAGAGTTTTTCAAGCGATCGACGAGATGCAAGAAACTCGTCTCCAGAAAACCTCCGCCAATCCCGTGGACGATTACTGGCCCTACCTAAGGTTCGCCCTTTGGCTCTTACTGGCGTCCGTGCTCGTACTTTTCGGTGTGAGGTACACGCCGTGGTAGAACTCTTCAGTCACGAATCCTCTCCCATTTACATTTGTATCGTGGCGGGTTTGCTTGCGCTGTTCGCGGAGAGCCTGCATGGTCGAAAACTGACTCGCGTCGGTCGACTGGCCTTTGGACCCACGGGTAGACCAGCCCAGTGGGTACGAGCGGTTCCATTGTTGCGCGGACTCGCCGTGGCCGCTCTGACTTGGGGCCTATTGACCTTGCTCGCGCTCACGCCCAAGGTTCACCGCAGCGACGGCGCCAACCTGCCTCTGCTTGAGAATCCCAAGCACGTGCTGCTAGTACTCGACGTGTCACCCAGTATGCGACTGGTGGACTCGGGTCCCAAAAAGCTGCAAAGCCGCATGGAGCGCGCGCGCGATGCAATGGAGTCCTTCTTCAGCCGTGTGCCCCTCGAGCAATACCGCATCACCGTCGTCGCGGTTTACAATGGCGCCAAACTCGTCGTGCAAGAGACCAGCGATATCGAGGTGGTGCGTAACATCCTCGGTGACTTGCCCCTGCACTTCGCCTTCCCCTCGGGCAAGACGAAGTTGCTCAGCGGATTCGAGGAAGCCGCTAGCGTCGCCCGTCCCTGGGCTCCGCGCTCAACCACTTTGATTCTCATCAGCGACGGTGACACCGTGCCGACATCGGGCATGCCTAAGATGCCCGATTCGATCGCTTCAGTACTCGTGGTCGGAGTGGGCGATCCGATTACGGGCAAGTTCATCGACGGGAAGCAATCTCGCCAAGACATATCCACTTTGCGTCAGATCGCCACACGACTCGGTGGCACCTTTCACAACGGAAATGAGAAGAACATCAGCTCCATGCTGATCAGCGATCTCACTAGGAGTGAGGACGATGGGATGCTCGCGCAGCTGACCCGACGTGAATATGCGCTGATTGCCTGCGGGGCTGGATCGACCCTGTTGGCCCTCCTACCGCTGCTATTGTTTTACTTGGGCACGCGTTGGCGCCCGGGGGTCTATAGTAGAGAACGTCAATCCAAGCTGAGCCGCACGCGCTGAACCGATTAATCTTGGCCGCTCACAACCACTAAGAGAGTTTATGAGAAAACTACTATTGATCCTTTGGTTGATGGCCCCCGTTGGCGGCTACGCGTATCACATGGGACCCGGTCAGGATCTGATGCGGATCGACGAAGCAGAGACCTACATGGCGAGCGCCAATGAGCACGTAGCGTCTGCAAATTCCATCTCCGCTCTTCAGGGTGAATCGGAAGCCAAATCCGAATGGGCCCAGGCGGAGTCGGACTTTGCCGAAGCCCTCATCCTGCTCGGCGAAGACCAAGTCCTCGAGCGACGTTCGGTGCGCCTCGAACGCGCTAAATGCCAAATGCAAATTTCGCAATTGCCGGAAGCCAACTCGGAACTCTCCAAGCTCGTTGAGGAAATGCAATCCGATGAGAACGCGAACCCGGAGCTGCTGACCGATGCGCGACACACGCTCGCCAACTCCGAGTACTACATGACCTGGCTGATGCGTCTTGAAGGACTCGGAAGAGACGCCTGGGAACCGCGCATCGAAGCGGCTCGTCAAACGTTCAAACTGCTCGCCGTTGAAGCTGAGAAGCAAGGCAATCAAGACCTTCTAAAAAAATCGAAGGAAGACTTGGAGGCCAGCATCCGCCTCGCACGCATTGACCTGACGGAACTACAAGGCTTGCCCTTGCCGAGCCAATGACGCGGTTGTGGTAGCGGTCGCGGTCGCGACAGCAAAAACAAAAACAATGGCAAGAAACCGCAACCCAAGGATGCCCGAGGTTCGAGCTCGGGCCCGCCTCCGGACGGCAGCGGTTCCTGAAAATTCAATTCGACTCGAGAGCCTTGCCGCTGGGTAAGACTCTTCGTTTCGATTCTCCGCCTTTCTCGGGCGAATACCTACTCCGAGCGAGCCTGCTGACTCGCACGTCCCTTAGTTAGACCATTAAGCCTGGCGAGCTCGTTTATGTTTATAAGGATTAGATTCACCGGACACGCTCTTATCGCCTCGTGCCTGAGTTTGTGTTTAATGGCTACCGCGGCCTCTGCACAACAGATTATTGATCTCGAAGCATTGGGCTACGTGACCTTCTCCACGGCGGACGGCATGGCGTTCGGTGGCGCGCTCCCCGGGACAGCAACCGAAGCTGGGAAGGACGAAGCTGCCGAGGATTCTCCGCGATTGAAGCTGCTCAAGAAGCTTGTCTTCGATCGCCGGCCTTCAGCGATTCTCGACGCCTGGACGAAGGTAGAGGACCCCAAGCCCGAAGTGCCCGTGGCTCCGGAACCCGAGCTTGAAATAACAGTGGAAGGCGAGGCGCAGGCGGACGTCGAAAGCTCCGAGAGTCTTGGCGAAGAGGACGAGCTGGTCGACGGTGAAGAGCAACCCGCTGACGGAACAGAAGCGAAAGCGTCCGGCGACGCAGTTGAAGAGGAGGCCAATCAGGAAAGCGACGCGGAAGCAGCCATCGAGGCCCAACTCATGGAAGCGGAACTGGCCGCCAAGAAAGCTTTAGAGACAGAAATCGAAGAGGCTAAGAAGAAACTCCTCGATTGGGAGATGGAGCATTTCAAACGCATGGTCAGCCTGGGCGACTGGTCCGGGATTCAGTTGTACCTCGCCGAGATCGAAGAGTTCGAAGCCAAGGCTGCTTACGAGCAACTACTGACTTCCCTCGTCGCGGGTCCGGTCAAGGTCCAAGGCCCATTGGCTAAATACGCCGAGAAAAACTTCTTCGCACCGGAAGACCTGAGGGGACTCGTTGGATGTGCGCCCAATGAACTCGAGAACTCCGAGATCGACAAGCTGGCAAACCTCCTGGCGCTTTGCGTCGCGGAAGGCAGCCTGCTCGATGGTTGCTTGGTTGAGTTTCGTCTGGCATTCGCCAATGAAGAATTCGGCATCACCAAGCCCCAGTTCGCACGCATACTGATCGAGGCAAACTTCCCGGTTGACGCCGGAGAGTTCCTACCCGATCCCGCCGTCGCCATCGAAGAAAACCAGCGGGAGGTGCTCAACCTCTTAACCCGACACTACCGCGCCCTCTATGCCGAGGAGCAGAAAGTGGAACACCTCGAGCAAGCTTGGTCCACCACTCAGGCGGCCCTGGCTGACGGAGAGGTCGAGGACGAGGACAAGGAGGAAGCCCTCAAAATCGCAGTGGCTATCGCCCCCGATGTACGTGAAGAACTGGGGCAAGCTTGGCTCGAAGAAAGCTTCACCTCACGCCCCGAACGTGGCATGGAAATCCTGCGGGTGATTGGCTCGGGAACGTCGAAGGGTCTCTTTGACCTGGCGATGGATGGACCTAAACGACTCGAGAGTTTGCAGCTGCAAACCAGTGCCACGGAAGCGCTGCTAGCGGCCGCGCCCGAGCGCGCTGCGGAGTGGCACGCGACCCTCAACCTACTGGCGGGCAACTGGCTGCAAGAAGCGATTCATTCCTACACCTTCGACAAGTCCACCAGCCGCGCTCCATCGGTCACACGCGATCCATTCGGCAACGTGTTTTATTCGGGTTTCAACTACAACGCGATGAATCGCAACATCCCGACGGCGCTCAGCACCGACGAGCTGCTTCTGATTCGTCCAAGCGAGCAGTGGCTTGCTTTGGTTCCTGCGGGAATGCGGCCGAAGTTCGACATGGTCACGGCGCAGTTGCTGCTCAAGGTCAACGAGGAATCGGATGCTTTCCCCTACATTGAGAACCTGGCGAAGATTCACCCGAAACAAGCCAAAGAACTCGTGCACGAGTTTCTGCGCGTATGGACGCGCAACAACAACCCCAACGATACCCAGCAACGCACCAACCAGTTCATGTTCGTTTTTGGCTACGACGCTCGCGCCGGGGGCATCCCGCTGACGCGCTCGAAGCAGGAACGCAATCTGAAAGCTCTGGCGGGTTGGGTGAAGCGACTGCAGCAACTGCCCATCGACGACATCGACGAGGAGTTGATCGCCACGGCCTTCACCAGCGCGCACAGCAAGGCGGAAGTCTTCCAGCTCAAAACCATCGAACAAGTGTTCGGCGACATGGACGAGCTCAAGCCCAAAACTCTGTCTAATCTGGTGCAGAAAATGCGCACCAACTTGGGAGACGTTTGGCGTCAACCGGCCGTGCAAAAGGACAACAAGACCAAACGCCGTCAAAAGGACATTCAGAACGAAATTCTGCGCGGCTATGAAGTCGCCCAACAGGTGGCGAGCAAGGCCTTGCTCGCCCACCCCGACTCTTGGTCCTTGTTGCTGGCGCGAGCCTCGATCTCCCACGACGAAAATAACTATCGCCAGGAAATATCGAAGAGCACCGAGTTCGCCGGGCGCCGCCAGGATGCGCTGGCGGACTTTGCTCGCGCTGCGCAACTTTACAAAGCGAAAGCTCCGGAGTTGAAGCTCGACGAAGAGTCCGTCGAGCTGTTCCAGACCTGGTTCTACGCGAGCCTCGGCGCGTGTGACTTGAAGATGCTCGACCACGAGAAACTCGCCGCCCAAGAACAGTATCCACTGATCCGAGCTGCCCTCGATAGTTTGCCCGGTGAAGCCGCCGAGCGCGCGTTGGCGAGTTTTGCCAACTCGATTTTCACGCGCATGAGCAACCTCAATCCTGCGGTCAAGTTTCGCTACGTGAAAGCGGGGCTCGAGATCGTCGGCGAACATGCTCGAGCTCGGGACGCTCAAGAGGTAGCCGATTACTACGGCGACCTCGTCACCGAGATCAAGTTAGAGACCACCATCGATGGCAACGGCGAAGTTGGCCACGACGAAGCGTTCGGGATGTTCATCAACATTCGCCATACGGGAGCCATCGAGCGCGAAGCCGGTGGGTTCTCGAAGTACCTGGTGAACCAGAACAACAACCCTTACGGATTCAACTACGGCCGACCGCCCGAAGACTATCGAGACAAGTTCGACGAAGCTGCACGCAAGTCTCTTTCCGAGCACTTCGAAGTGCTCTCCGTAACGTTCAATCATCCAGATACCAACTCGCGCGCATCGGCGGAGTACGGCTGGCGTATCACCCCCTACGCCTACGTCCTGATGAAGGCGCGCGGCCCCGAGATCGATCGAATACCGCCCTTACGCCTGGACCTCGACTTCAGTGATACCACCGGGTACGCGGTGTTGCCTGCCGAGTCTGCACCTCTGGCGATCAACGCAGCCGCAGACGAGGGAGCCCAACGCCCCTACCGTGATCTGCGCATCACGCAGAGTCTCGACGAGCGGCAAGCCAAGGACGGCAAGCTGATACTCGAAGTCAAAGCAAGTGCTCTGGGTCTATTGCCCGACTTAGACAGCTTCTTGGACTTGGCCCCCCAAGGCTTCGACATCGTTGCTACCGACGACCAAGGCATTTCCGTAGCTAAGTTTGACGAAGAGGCCGAAGAGACGGCTGTGCTATCCGAACGCATTTGGATGGTTTCCATGGAAGCCAAGCAAGACCTCGAAGAGCTTCCGGAGACGTTCGAGTTCGGCGCCGTCCGCGACGAGCAGGCAGAGATGGAATACCTGCGTTTCGTGGACGCTGACCTAGCCACGGTGACCTCCAACATTTCGCTCGAGCAGAGCTATGGCGAGACCAATGCCGCTGGATTTTGGACCTGGACTCTGCGCCTCGCTCTACTGCTCGCAGCCGGCGCCGCGACGATGAAGTACTTGCGACGTAGGCCAACCAAAGATGTCGATACGAGTCCGTTTCGTATGCCCGAAACGGTCTCGCCCTTTACGGTCATCGGACTACTTAGAGACATCCAAGCCAACAACGGCGTCTCGGCCAACGCCCGCGAGGAGTTGATCGGAAATATCACCCACATCGAAGGTTACTACTTTGACCGACAAGATCTGGAGTCTCCCGATCTGCGAGCCATCGCACAACGCTGGGTCAGCCACACCAACTAACTGTCGTTACCCGAGTAGGCAAGTCGCCTGCTCCCGTTGCTAGTTTCGAAAACCGTGCGTGCGAAGTCCGCGTCGACCTCGGCCTTCGCCATAGCGAAGCTCACAGAACTCACTCGTAATTGCTGAGCCGGATTCGAGGGGCCTGGCCAATCGATCCAGAGAGCCGATCATCAAATCGATTCCGATCCCCACCGCTATACTCTCAGCGAGGCTGCTCCATGCGCAAACGCGTCCTGTTTTCATTTCTGCTCTTGTCGATTCCCTGCTTCGGACGGTTGGATTTTCAAACGCCCCAAGGCGGTGGCCTCGCGGGCGTTGTCCGTGCAGCGACGAGCGGAGAGGCGATCGCTAGCCCGAATTATTCATGAACACGCGGACCAAACACCACGAACGACCGGCACTGCCGGTCTATTGGTTCCTGCTGGCACTTTGCAGATACTGGCGTCCTCGACGACCTTACAAGGTCGTCTGCGGGGGCAAATATCTGCAAAGTGCCAGCAGGAACCAATTCGAGGCGTTTTGCCTCGCGGTTCATGAATAATCCGGGCTAGCCGTGTGCAGATTCTTCCTCGTCTATGGCTCAAGGTCCGACGTGGGCTTCAGAATGCACAATGCCTGGGGCGGTCAGATTGAAAGTCGACGAGCGAGATTTGAGGTTCGAAACGCTGTGCATCGATCGTTTGATCCGACGCGTGAATAATCAGAGGCACGTGAAGTTGCTCTTGGTAGATATGAGCGCCATGGCCGCGATACCCATGGTCACCGAGGGCCTCTCCATGATCGGAAGCAATGGCCCATAAGCTCGGGGTTGAAGGCGCAAGGCGTTGGTGGCCTGTTCACGCTCGTTGAAGATTCCGGGGATGGCTGGCTCGCTAAGTGGGGCTGCCCCGTTGCCACATCTCTGACCAGTGATGTCGCCAACATCTCGCTCTCGACGGGCGGACAGCAAATGCTCTCTCGATGGCGGAGCAACTCGCGCGGGATGGACTTACTTCGTGTTCGGTTCTGTCACTGGCACAACTCCCGGCATCGACTTCGGGAGCGGCGTGCTACTGCCGCTCAACTTCGACGTCTACTTCAACCTGACTTTAACGAAGCCCGGCCTTGCTGCGTTCGGCAACTTCAGAGGAATGCTCGACGGAGCGGGACAGTCGCTCGCAACCTTCACGTTCCCCGCCCTTATAGATCCGGACCTCGTGGGCGTCACGATCAATCACACCTTCCTCGCAGGCAGCATGTTTAGGATTGCCGAGTTCGCCAGCAATGCCGTACCGGTCTTGCTTGTGTTGTAGCGACGAAGGCAGTGGACTCAGCCTCCAAGAGACAAAATCCCGTCGAACACCTAGGATTTCGATTTGACTTCTCGTGGTGACCGTATGAAACCTAACGACTCCGTTTGAACTTCCGGTGGGTACCTGCGGTCTCCTTCACCAGTTCGCTTCTGTGGCGGTTGTAAGATTGAAAGTCGCCGTGGTGGAATACGACGCTGCCGTCTTCTTCGAAGGCCAGGATGTGCGTGGCGACCTTGTCGAGGAAGTAGCGGTCGTGCGTAACGATGATCATGCAGCCGGGATAATGCGTGATGCCTTCCTCGAGAACGCGCAAAGTCTCGAGGTCGAGATCGTTCGTGGGCTCATCCATGATGATGAGGTTGGCGGGCTTTCGCAGCATTCTGGCGAGCAACACGCGATTGCGCATACCGCCTGAACATTCACCGAGGATGCGGGCTTGGTCTTCGCCTTTAAAGTTGAAGCGCGAGACGTAGGACCGGGCATCCATGGTGGTGCGGCCAAACGGCAAGAGCAGGTTGCCCTCGGTGATGTTGTCGAAGACCGACTTGTGGTCTTCGAGCGAGTCGCGCGACTGTTCGATGACGGAGACCACGACGGTCGATCCAATTTCTACGCGACCGGCATCCGGCTCTTCCTCACCGAGGATCAATCGCAGGAGCGTGGTCTTGCCCCGACCGTTGCCGCCGATCACACCGAGTTTCGCTTGCGGCGGAAGGTCGAAGCTCAAGTCCTCGAAGAGCACGCGATCGCCGTAGCCCTTTTTCAAGTCGCGCACGTGAACCACCTTGTCGCCCAATCGCGGCCCCGTGGGAATTCGCAGCTCGACCGATTTGACTTGTTCTTCGGCGCTGACCTGGTCGGCCATTTCCTGATAGCGTTTCAGGCGTGAATTCGATTGCTTGGTTTGTGCCTTCGGTGTGCGTCGAATCCATTCGAGCTCCTTCTCCAACTGCTTGTCGCGGATGGCGTCGTGTTTGCGCTTGACGTCGAGGCGCGTGCGTTGCGATTCGAGGTAAGCGCTGTAATTGCCTTCGTAGACTGTCGCCAATCCGCCTGAGACTTCCAGCATCGAACCGACCACCTTGTCGAGGAAGTAACGGTCGTGGGTGATCAGAATCACGAGGCCCTGGTACTCGAGTAGGTAAGTCTCGAGCCACTGAATCGAATCCGCATCGAGGTGGTTCGTCGGTTCGTCGAGGAGCAATATGTCTGGGTGCTCTAGCAACAATTTGCAAAGCCCCACGCGACGCATCTCCCCGCCCGAGAGTTTGTCCACGGTTCTGTCTCCAGGAGGAACTTGCAGAGCGTGCATCGCTTGACCGAGATGCTGGTCGAGGTTCCAGATGTCCTTGACGTCCATCTCGTGTTGCAAGTGATCCAACTCCCGCGTGAGCTGGTCGAGCGCCTTGCCTTCCGCCTCGCCCATCAACGCCATCACTTCGTAGTAGCGAGCTTCCGTCTCGTGTAAATGATTCACGGCAACATCGATATTGCCCTTCACATCCTTGTCCGGATCGAGCTTGGGCTCCTGAGACAGATAGCCGACGCTGATATCCCCGTTCGTGCGCGCGATGCCGTCAAACTCCTTGTCCTCGCCAGCCAGGATGCGCATGAGCGTGCTCTTACCTGCACCGTTTGCTCCAATCAGACCGATCTTGGAACGCTCGTGAAAAGCCATCGTGATGCCCTTTAGGACCTCACGCTGCTCGTAGGATTTGTGCAGGTTTTCAACCTGATAGACAATGCGTTCGGCCATGGGGGCGAAGAGCCTATCCGCGGCGGCTCGTCCCGCATAGAGGCGAAGCGGAGTCAGGCCGACTTCAAACCTCAACGGTTGATGTGTACCGACTGTGACAAGGCATCTTAGTTCAACGCCTATCCGACGAATTGATCAGGATGGGCTTTTCGCAAGCCGCCTCTGTTTCGGTTGAAGAGATTCCTCCCCGCTATTCACTCTCCATGCCGCACCTCCCAAACAAGCGCCGAATTCCATCAAGGCCTCAGTGAAAACGCCAACTTGAAGCACCTACCAGCGCGATTCCAGCTCGCGTAGTACGCTAGACAGTCGATTCGTTGCTCTCCAGAAGCGCCTTAAACTTCACGGCCTACCCTCTGTGTCAACGTGGATGAGACAACTTTCCAACTCTAGTTTAGTGTAGGAGGGCGAAGGATGACTCTTCATGATCGACCAGGAATTCAACGACAAAGGCATCCCCGTGGAGGGGAGCACGGAGCGTAGCGGAGGGCTCCCCTCCACGGGGATGCCTCCGGATCCCGAGGTTCTGGAACGGCCCAAACGGCGCCGATTCACGGCGGCTTACAAAGAGTCGTTCTGAGTGAAGCGAAAGCATGTACCGAGTCTGGTGCGGTTGGAGCTCTTCTTCGCCGCGAAGGCCTGTTCTCTTCGCACCTTGCGAATTGGCGCAAGCAATTGAAAAGCGGCGGTACTTCTGGACTTACTGGCAAGAAACGCGGTCCTGCCGCAAAGGCCAAACGTAGCTCGCGCGAGATTCAACTCGAACGCGAGAAGCGAGCCCTGGAAAAACGTCTCGCTAAAGTTGAAGCCATCATCGAGTTTCAAAAAAAGTGCACGATCTGCTGGGGATCCCCCTGAAGAACCACACGCTCGACGAGGACGATTGATGGTTGCAGTTACCAACGTTCTTAGCGAGTTAACTTGTTTGGAAGCCTGCGACGCCCTTGGCGTGTCGCGTGCCACTTATTATCGCGCTCGCCGCAGGGAGACCGATGCTGGCCAGGTAGATCGAGTACTTGCAAGTACTTGCGGCTCGCCTCGATCCCTTTCGAGCGATGAAGAGAGCGCCGCAGTCAGCTGCGGCGGCCGAACTACGCGAAACCTGAACTGTTGGCGACGGGCCCTAATCAGGTCTGGTCATGGGACATCACTAAACTGAAAGGCCCAGCGAAGTGGACGTATTATTATCTCTACGTTTTGCTCGACATCTTCAGCCGCTATGCCGTGGGCTGGATGGTTGCTCGTTGTGAAAACGCATTGCTGGCCAAGCAGCTTTGGTCTGCGACCGCACGTTTCGAATGACAACCCCTTCTCGGAAGCGCAGTACAAAACGCTCAAATACTCGCCGACATATACCGGTCAGTTCGGAACTCTCGAAGGCTCTCGCGAATGGTGCGCGCCATTCTTCGATCATTACAACAATCAGCACCGCCATAGCAGTCTCGATTGGATGACTCCAGCAGACGTTCACTTCGGCCGAATCGAACAGGTCAACGCCGAAAGATCAAGAGCCCTACAGCTCGCCTATCACGCGCATCCCGAAAGGTTCGTCCGAAAGCAACCCACCCCACCTTCCGTGCCTGACAAGGTCTAGATCAACCCGCCCCTAGAAAGTACGCAAGCTCAGTAAATTCAATTTCAAGCTGTCTCAAAATCATTGACGACTACCGTTCAGCGAACTCATCGCAAAGCAATTCGCCAGTCAGTAGCGCTCTCTTGTTGCCTGGCACGAAACTGCCGTCAAATGGCGGTAGGTTGCCTGACTCGGTATTCGCACGTGGCACTAAATATAAATATGCGTTACTCTGAAAAGACACTTTGGAGGTGTATGGAATGAAGTCTCCTTTGATATCGATTCAGGATTTCGCGTCCAATCACTCGCTCGCTGTGAACTGGTTGAACTCGGAAATTATTCGACTCAGTCGATGCTTGTTAGTCATAGCGTTACTCGCTGCTGGCGTGTCCGCGCAAGTCATTATCGATTTTGCGGCAACGCCAATAACCGGCTCACAACCGCTAGTCGTCTCCTTCGAAGCAACGGTCACCGGGGGCACTCCTAGTGCCTACTTCTGGAACTTCGGCGATGGGAACTTTGGAGCTAGTCAAAATCCCTCGCACGTTTACCTCGCTCAACAAACAACGAGTTACACAGTGACTCTCGTCGTGTTCACCGACAATGGGATGGGGAACGAGATCAAGACCGATTTCATCACGGTCGTGCCGGGAGTAGTACCGGTCGGCTTCTTTGAGACGGCCGTCTCCGGTACCAACCCGCTTTCGGTGAGCTTTACCGGTTTTTCAAACGTCTTCCCAGTCGATAGCTGGCAGTGGGATTTCGGAGATGGCCAGACTTCGTCTTTGCAAAGCCCAACGCATGTATTTACGGCGGCAACTCTGACCAGCTTCACGGTTTCGCTCACCATCGAATTCGGTGGACAATTCGAGACGATCACGAAGACCGACCTCGTCACGGTTACCCCGGCGATTTTCACAGTCGACTTTAGCGAGTCGATCGTTTCGGGCGCCAACCCGCTCTCGGTGAGCTTTAGTGATCTAACCGATATCTCCCCCATCACCA
>JBLINP010000004.1:0-38298 GCA_047639415.1 Planctomycetota bacterium
ACCCCGGCTTTGGAGAACTCCAGCGACGAGTTCAAAAGTCGACTTTGGGTGCTTGGGCGCATCAAGATTTGCCCTTGAGTCACATATTGCGCGAAGTTGCTCCAGATCGTGATTTGAGCCGCAATCCTCTATTTCAGGTCCAATTCTCGCTGTTAACCCCTGATCACAATCCGGCCGTTTATGGCTACGGGCTGTCCTCGGGCAACATCGAAAAGGTCGCGCTAGGCGACCTAGCCATGACGCCAGTCGATGTTCACTACGACAACGCCCGTTACGACATCGCCGCCTTCCTGTGGGACATGCCGCAGGGCATTCAGGGCACCATCGAATACAGTAGCGATCTGTTTAATCCCGAGACGATCGCCAACCTAGTTGAGCGCTTTCAATCAGTGCTCACGTCGATCGTAAAGCAACCCGAGGCTCGGCTCGACACGCTGGTCGCCGAACTCGACCAGCTCGAAATGGCGCGCAAAGCTGAGACACAAAAGGCCTTCAAAAAGTCGATGAACAAAGGCCTCAAATCTATTAAACGTCGAAAATCCTCGGCCTCATCCGCCGAGCAATCTGAGAAGCCGAAATCATGAGTGACTTTGCTGCTAAATACGACCCGGGTGTTCAAATTGCTGCGGAGGAAGCACTCTGCCTGCATCGCAATGAGAACCTTTTCGTTTCAACGGATTGGACCGTCAAAACGGCGCGCGAAATGATCGAACGCGCAGCGATTGGAAGCTACCCCGACGCGAACAGCGACAACCTGCGCACCGCCTTGGCCGAGCTTTACGGAGTCGAACAGAACAATATTTTTGTCGGCAACGGATCGGATGAAGTCTTAGCCGACCTGCTCGGGTTGCTGCGCCCCAAGTACGACACCGTGCACTGCCTTGACGCCTGCTTCAAGGTCTATGACATGCTGGCCGAACGCATGGATTTCAAACAGGCCGTCCTACCTGGAGACACGTTCAACACAGGGCACGTCACGGCACCAAACTTCGATGGATTGGCGCTCATTGACTCGCCCAATGCACTGACCGGGCGCAGCGTTCCGAAGGACGAAATCCTCGGCCTCGCAAGCAACCCCGATGCCTTCTTGATTTGGGATAACGTCTATGGGGAATACGCTGGTGACGAGCTGCCCGCACCGCCCGCCAAGAACACGGTCTACGTTCGTAGTTTCTCGAAGTTCTACGGCCTGGCTGGCTTGCGCGTCGGCTACTGCATAGCGGATGCCGATTTGATTTCCGCTCTCATGGAACGCAAAGACGTTTTCAACGTGAACGGGTTCGGCCAAGTCATGGCTCTCGAAGCCATCAAGCGGAGGGCGGAGTTTGAAGCTCTACGCGATCAGCTCGTCGAATGTCGCTTGGAGCTAATCGAAAAGCTTCGGGAACTCGGCTTTGTGGTTCCTACGACGGACTACGTAGCTGTACTCGCTACGCATCCCGATTTTTCGGCCGAGCTACTTCAAGCGAAACTGCTTGAACGCAAAGTCGTCGTCCGCCGTTTCGCCGGCGAAGTCACCTCGAACTTCATTCGGATCACCGTTAGCCCTCGTCCAACGATGCAGCAGTTCCTGCAAATTTTGGGCGAAATCGTATCTGCATAGAGCTGGTTGGTGTCCGAGTGCCCCACTGATAGGAGCAGGTGGGGTATAAAAGACATAACCAAGATCGTAGTCTTCGGTTATGCCCTTCCTAGTAAGGGCGCCCACTCGATCAGAACTCCATTTCTATGTGCAGAACTCGTAGCATTCGCCTCGCGCAGCTCCCCTTCAACGCCTGCATCTTGGCGCTGGGCATTGCCCTCGGGTCGTGCGGTGGCGGAAGCTCTTCCGCAACCGTCGTCGAACAGCCCACGACCACGACGCCGCCGGTAGTCAAGACGACTACCCCGATTGGAGAGCAGCCCAAAGTTGAAGATCACATGCTGCAAGTTGACATCGCGGGTGGTGTCGTCACAGAAGAAGATTTGATCATTGCGGGTCGAAAACTCTTTAGGACCAGCTTCAACTCGCTAGATGGAGCCGGTCGGCCCGCGACGAATGGTGCTGGTAATCAGAATCAGACGATCACTAATCTCGCTCCAGAGAACTTCAATCGCGTCTCAGGCCCAGAAGCAAACGCCTGCGCCGATTGTCACTTCTTTCCGAACCTCGGCGGCAGTGGAGGCAACTCCGGCAACGTCTTCGTCATGGCCGAGAACTTGCCCAACGTCAACTTCGATGCGGGACCGGGTGACAACAATCAGAATTTTACGCTGCAGAATGTCGGCAACGAACGCAGCACCCCCAGCTTGTTCGGTTCCGGCTTCATCGAATTGCTCGCGCGTGAGATGACAACGGATCTCTTGGCGATCGAAGCAGAAGCAATTCAAACGGCGCTGAATAGCGGAGTCGATCAAGTTCGTTCGCTGGATACCAAAGGTGTCAATTTTGGTTCATTGACGGCGAACGGCGTGAATGGTTCCGTCGACAAGAGCCAAGTGGATGGCATCGATTCCGACCTTTTGCTGAAGCCCTTTCACCAAAAAGGCGTGGTCACCTCCATCAGGCACTTCACGAATACCGCGCTGAATCAGCATCACGGAATTCAATCTTCGGAGCGCTTCGGTTCCGGCAGTGATCCCGACAGCGATGGCTATGTCGATGAGTTCACCGATGGCGATGTAACGGCGATGACCATCTTCCAAGCCACGTTGCCCGCCCCTGGAAGATTGATTCCGACCGACGGAGCCGGCGGCATTTCGGAAGCGGTTGTCGAAGGCGAGTTCCTGTTCAACGCTATTGGCTGCACCGTCTGTCACGTCCCCAATCTGGAACTACAGAGTTCCATCTTCACTGAGCCTGGTCCTTACAACTCTTCGGGCAACCTGCAACCGGCTGGATCCTCCAACACGGTATCAGTGGATCTCTTAAGTGCCGGCCCCGGCCCCTACCTCACAGCTGAGGCCGATGGAACAATTCTCGTGCCGGCTTATACCGATCTCAAGCGACACGAAATGGGAGTGGTGCTCGACAACGAGAAGATGGTTCAGGGCGGAGTACCCACCAGCGTGTTCATCACCAAAAAGCTTTGGGGATCCGCAAGCGAACCGCCGTTCATGCACCACGGTCGAGCGCTCACTTTGCGTGAAGCCATTCTGATGCACGGCGGTGAAGCGCAAGCAGCCCGCGATGCCTTCGAAGCCAACTCTCCACAAGCACAAGACGCCATCCTCGAGTTCCTAACGACACTCCGTTCGCGCCCGCCGGGCGACTCCCAACTCGTCATGATGGTTCCGGGCCCGGGTACGATCGGTGAAGAGCCGGGTATCGTCAAGCACATCGCTCAAGCGGATATAGACGCGGGATTGCATGAGGTCAACGAGTTGCGCTTGCTCGGAGGGCTCTTCTTCGATGCGAACCCCAACACTATCGACGGTGCTGGACGCCCCCAATCAACTGGCGACGGCAAACTGCGCTCGCCGCGCGTCTCGCCCGAAAACTTCAATCGCATATCGGGACCCGACTCCAACTCTTGCCTCAACTGCCACAACGTGCCGCGAGGCTCGGGCGGTGGTGGCATCGTTCATAACGTTCACGTACGCAGCGAAGAATATGACTTCGTGAATTTCGACGAGGACGTAGGCGACGGTTTTCAAGACCTGGAGCTCAACACGGTTGGAAACGAACGCGCATCGATCGCCGTACTCGGTTCTGGCTTCATTGAAATGACAGCGCGAGAGATGACCGCCGACTTGATCGCCATTCGCAACCAAGCGAATGCCACGGCAGTCTTTCTAGGAACGCCCGTCAAATCCCCACTTGACGCTAAGGGCGTCAATTTCGGAAGCATCACC
Source organism: Planctomycetota bacterium (assembly GCA_047639415.1). Taxonomy (GTDB): domain Bacteria; phylum Planctomycetota; class UBA1135; order UBA1135; genus OFTM34. The sequence goes on from JBLINP010000004.1 coordinate 3,835, forward strand.
GCCAACCCCGACGGTTCATTCTTTCTCGGTGATATCAAAGGGGTCGACACCGACCTGATCATCAAGCCCTTCCGGCAAAAGGGCACGGTCGTCTCGCTCCGCGACTTCACAAACTTTTCCACCAATCGCCACCACGGCATGCAGTCGTCGGAACGCTTTGGTCTTGATATGGACCCGGATAACGATGGAGTCGTTAACGAGTTCACCGTCGGCGACATTACGACTTTCGTCATCTATCAATCCTTGCTCCCCGTTCCAGGTCGACGCATTCCGTCCGACCCGCTGGAACTCGCCGCCGTCAACGAAGGCGAAGAACTCTTCAATTCGATGGGTTGCACGGTTTGCCACATCCCCGAATTGGTCTTGAACGATCCGATCTTCACCGAACCCGGCCCCTACAACCCGCCCGGCAATCTTCAATTGAACCAGGTTCCGCAGCCTTTCGCTTGGGACCTCACGACTAACGGTCGCCTGCCGCGACTCGATCGCGAAGCGGACGGAACCGTAATTCTTCCGGCTTACACCGATTTCAAACGTCATGACATGGGAGCGGGGTTGGCCGAGCCCCTGACCGAGGGCGGCGTTCGCAAAAGCTTCTTCCTGACCAAAAAGCTATGGGGCATGGCTAACGAACCGCCTTACATGCACCACGGTCGCGCGCTCACGATTACAGAAGCGATTCTGATGCACGGCGGCGAAGCCCAGGCTTCGCGTGACGTCTTCGACGCTCTGCCCGATGACGAACGCGACAGCGTGATCGACTTCTTGAACACACTGCAGGTGCTCCCCTTTGGCAGCCCGCTTGTCATCACGGATTAACGAGACAAACTCAGCATGACATCCGAGATTCAGTACAAGGTCGTCGTCAACGACGAAGAGCAATATTCAATCTGGCCGGCAGAGCGCGAGAACGCTTTGGGTTGGAAAGATGCCGGCAAAACCGGGACGAAGGACGAATGTCTCGCTCACGTCGCTGCGGTTTGGACGGACATGCGTCCGCTGAGTTTGCGACAGGCGAAGCAGCCTTAGCCCCGGGCAGCGGCAGCCATTCGATTCGAATAACCACTGCTTGCGACCAATCGTTTGCCCATCCCCTCCGCAGGATCCGCGCGATCGAAGATTAAGTCGGTCATCAGTGAAGCGCAGAGACATTTGATGTCTTTGGCAATCTCGGATTCGGGCTCGCTCAACACCACCGCCGAACGCTTATTGGAAGCTCGTCGAACCGCGCCGTCTTCGGGAAGAGTCGCAATCCATTCCGGTTTGCGCCCCAGGAATTTGTCGGCCACTGCGCATATTCGAGCAGCGGTTTTCCTGCCTTCGTCTTTGTCATGCGCTCGATTGACGACGAGTCGGACCTGCGCTGACTGATTGCGCCCATAGAGAACTTTGAGAAACGCGTAAGCGTCTGTCATTGCAGTCAAATCGGGCGTTGTGACCAAAAGTACGCAATCGCAAGCCGCGGCAAAGAGAGCCGTTTGAGCCGAAATACCGGCTGCTGAGTCGACTAGCAAGAATTCGTAATCCGTTTCCAGTTGCTCGATCCCGCTGGCGATCAAATACAGTTCGTAAGCGGAAAGAGACGCCATGCGCGAGACGCCCGAACCCGCCGAAAGCAAATCGAGACCTGGCCGACAGGACTGAATGATTTCGGAAACGGAGAGCGTGCCATCGGCGACTTCAACGAAACTATGCTCTGGGGTGACGCCTTGGAGAATGTGCGCGTTCCCTACACCCAAGTCGGCATCCACGATCAAAGTTCCGCCGCGCTTGGCGAGCAAGGTCGAGAGCGATGACGTCAAGACCGACTTGCCCGTTCCACCTTTCCCACTGACCACACATAGCGAAGCGGCGCGCGGCTTGGGCACCTCACGCCCGTTCGCGGTTGCTCCGCGCTGCTCGGAATCATCGTTGGCAACGAGCACACCGTTCCGTGGCTCAACACGTTCGTGGGCGGACTCCCTTCGACGAAGCACCGCGATACGCAGGAGGTTTCGTGCCTGATCCCAATTCATAAACCGGTGCTGGTTCATTGCCCAATGAATGAACAGAAGACCCAGCGCTTAATGAGAACTATGAGATGCAGACTGCAGCCTGCCTCATTCTCCGGTTCGGGAAAAGGGGTCGTTTACTCCTGAAAGGCGCGCAACTCGTCGAGAGTTAGATTTCCTGCATCGCTGAAAGCGATTGAATCAGGCTCTGGCTCCGGTTCTGCGCGTTTTTCGATCAGTTCGATGTTCGATACGGGTTCCGGAGCAGTGGCGCTCTCGATTCCCAAACATGAGACATAGCGTCCCAGAACCTCTTCGACGAAGTAGTCCACTTGCGCCTTGCTCCGCAAGGCTCTGGCCTCATGTCCGGGCGCGACGGTTCCATGAAGGCGATTGCCGATCATTTCCACGCGCGCGAGATCTACGCCGCGAAAGCTCCAAGTCAAACGCGAGCCGGAACCAGCCAGCAACAGCGCCTCATCAATTCGCGCCATTCGATCGATCGCGTGACGGGCAATGGATTCTTGATCGGGGGCTAAGCGCAGTAAGAAAGAAGCCTCCGTCGCGGTTCCAGAAGCCGCGAGAACTTGGGGCTCTCCTCCGACGGCCGTCAGGAAAACGTTGTCGCCGCGGGAACTCTTGACGTTGCGCACTTCGAATAATTCGACGCTGGAATCAAAGAGCGGTCGCAAGCGAGCGACCAATGCTTCGGGGAATGTCTGTGCAACCAACAACACGCGCGGAGGTTGGTCGGTGCGCAAGCGCGGCTCTTCGAAGTGAGCGGGCAAGACTGCCGCATTGTGCGCCGCAAAGGCTAGCGCCTCGACGGAAGCCAGCACGGGATCGTCCCCATCGCCCTCCACCAGAATAACGAGCACCAACCGTCCGGACTGCTCCATCGCTACGAGGTCCGCACGGAACCTGGCCGACAGTTCGAGATCGCGGTCGAGAACTTCGAGACCTGGAAAGTTTCGTTCCAGGGTCGCCTCGAGTGACAACAGAGTCGGATCGCTTTCCTTCATTGCAAAAGGGTACAGGTAGGGAGCGCTGAAACCACGCCACTATCCTCGCTGTTTCCCGAATCGAGGCTGTATTAGCTACTTAGGCCCGCGACGAGGTGCAACCGGAACGGCCGTGAAGGCCGCGGTGCGACTCCGGAAGTGATAAGTGAGCGCTGCGGCCAAAGCGTCGGTGGCATCCAACCCGACGCCCAGGTCTTCCGCACCCAGCGTTCTCGCCACCAAAGCGGCGACCTGCTCCTTGCTGGCCGCCCCGCTCCCCGTGACCGCCTTCTTGATCTCCTTCGGCGCGAATTCGTGAATTTCGAGCTTCGCGGCACCGCCACAGGAAAGCACCACTCCCCGCCCCTCGCCGATTCGAAGCGCCGAACGCACGTTTTGAGCGGCGAAGGCCGTTTCGATCGCGAGGACCGTCGGCTTGAACTGAACGATCAAGTCGTCGATGCCTTCGCGAATGGTCGCCAAGCGCACGGCGATCGAATTGCGCTGTGCGCTGCGCAAAACGCCCGCCGTCAACAGCCGCGGCCCCGAAGGAGCAATCACGATCAAACCAAAGCCCAGGACGAGAGTGCCCGGATCCACGCCCATGATGATCGGCCACGTATTTGTGTCGGGCGTTCCCAAGCCGGCGGGCGGTGCGGTTTGTTTCGGATTGGAGCTTCGCATGGTGAGGAGTTCCAAGTCTGTTGAAGCGGCGCTCCCGAATCCAGTGCAATTACTGGTGGCGTAAAGATCGAGGATGAGCGACTGGACAGGCGCCCCATGGAAGACCGACTATCCACGCATGAATGGCACCCCTCCCCAAGCCGCTGCGGTCATCGTTGCCGCCGGCAGCTCAACTCGCATGGCGGCCGCGGGCGTCACGGGTCGCAAGCCGTCGCTCGAGTTGAATGGTGTTTCAATTCTCGAACACACCCTGCGCGCCTTCAATGCGGCGGCACGGGTGAGCGAAATCATCATCGTCACGCACGCCGATGACGTCGATGCGATTCAACAATTGGCAGCAATCAATCCGGCCTTTGAAAAGGTACGAGCGGTCGTAGAAGGCGGCGAGCAGCGCGCCGACTCTGTACGACTGGGAGTCTTTTGGTGTAACTTCGATGTCGATGTAATCGCCGTGCACGATGCGGCTCGTCCCTTGATCGAATCCGAGACCATCGACGCGACGATCATTCGCGCAGCGGAAACAGGCGCGGCCCTCGTAGCTCTTGCGGTTCGCGATACGATCAAAAGAACAGCTGCGGATGAAACTTTCGTAGAGAGCACGCTCGATCGTTCGCGCCTATTCGCCGCGCAAACGCCACAAGCTTTTCGCGCTTCGACTTTTCGCAAACTCATCGAACGCGCCAAGCTCGAACAATTCCGTCCCACAGATGACTCGGCGCTTTGGGAGCACTTTGAAGGCTCGGTTGCGGTTGTCGCCGGTTCGCCAACCAACTTCAAAATCACAACTCCCGAAGATCTGGAATTGGCGGAAGCGCTTTTAGCGAACCGCCGTGAGCAAAAGCAATCATGAGCAACCTACGCGTCGGAACGGGCTTTGATATTCATCGCTTGGTCGAAGGACGGCCTTGTCACCTCGGCGGAATTGAATTGGATCACCCCACCGGTCCTGATGGACACTCCGATGGTGACGCCGTGTTGCACGCGGTCACCGACGCGATTTTAGGAGCAGCGGGCGCTGATGACATCGGAACATTGTTTCCCGATACCGACGAACGATGGAGCGGAGCGGATAGCGCGATGCTTTTGGAGCAGGCTCTGCTCGTCGTTCAGAAAGCCGGATGGCAGTTGGTCAACATCGACATCGTCATTGCGACCGAGGGTCCGCGCATCGCACCGGTGCGTGCCAAAATGCGCGCGCGGATCGCGGGATTGCTGGGCGTGACGAGTGACGAGGTGAACGTCAAAGGCAAGACGCTCGAGGGGCTGGGAGCGCTCGCAAAAGGGGCTGGAGTGGCGGTACAAGCCGTCTGTCTGCTCGAACGCGCACGAGGTTGATTCGAGTGCTCCCAAACGGGGCGCTACTTTGAAACGCGCTTCGAATCGGGCGAATGCGGAGTCAGCAAGTCCGCGTCTTCGCTCCCGCCACCCAACTGTTGCAAGGAGTGCAAGCGCGCGTAGGTGCCGTTCTTCGCGATCAGTTCGTCGTGCGTCCCAATCTCGACCAGCTCGCCTTCTTCAAGCACCGCAATGCGATCGGCGTTGCGAATCGTCGACAAACGGTGCGCAATTACGAGCACCGTTCGGTTGGCCATCAAGCGATCCAAAGCTTCCTGCACTTTGACTTCCGACTCCGTGTCGAGCGCACTCGTTGCTTCGTCCAGAATCAGGAGCGGCGCATCGCGAAGAACTGCACGCGCGATCACAATGCGTTGGCGTTGACCACCGGACAAACGTCCGCCCGCGTCGGCAACGTCCGTGTTGTAACCATCGGGCAGCGATTCGATGAACTCGTGAATGTTCGCCGCTTTGGCCGCATCCTCCGTTTCGATAACGCTGGCACTCGGCTTGCCGTACCGAATGTTCTTGCCAATCGTCGTGTGGAACAGGAAGGGCACCTGGTCGACATGCGCGCACAGCGTAGACCAGTCATCGCGAACGAGATCGCGAAGGTCGACACCGTCGACTGTGATACGACCGACCGTCGGATCCATAAACCGACACAGCAAATCGGCTAGCGTGCTTTTTCCCGAACCGGAGCGCCCGACGACGGCGATTGTCTCGCCGGGATTCAATTCGAGACTGACGCTCGTCAACGCGGGTTCAGGTTCATCTCCATAGGACAACCCGACATCCTCAAATCGAATTCCGCTACCGAGCGAGGCGATCGATATGGGGTCCTTGCTTTCGGACACATCGACTTTTTCGTCGAGCACTTCCTGCAATCGCTCCGAAGCACCCACCGACTCTTGAACGGCGGTAAAGGTTCTCGTGAAGCCTTTGATGTTCGTATAAACCTTCGACATCAGCATGAAGAAGGCCAGTAGCGCTCCACCTTCGATCCCCAAGTCGCCTTTGATTTGAAGCAAGCCGATCGGAATCAGGAGCAAGGCCATGCCCCCCTGACTAAAGAGCAAAGTCCACGAGTGAGTCGCCGCGATTGCGCGAACCATGCTCATCGTCGTGTTCAAATACTCTTCGTTGATGTCTTTAAATGCCGTCAGTTCGCGACCTTCGGCGCGATAGGCTTTGACGGTGCGCACGCCCTGAAACATCTGCGTTAAGCTCTGCACTGAAGCGCCCAGAATCGTCAGGCTCTTGGTCGAACGCTTACGAATCTTGCGCGAAAGCAATGAGATCGGAATCGCGAGTAGTGGCAGCGCAATTAGAGTTCCGAAAGCCAAACTTGGAACGGCTACTGCTGCAGCGGCAAATGAAATCAGGGCTTGGGAAGGCTTCTGAACGAAGTCGCGCAACAAGTTTTGAACCGCGCCCAGCAGACGCTCAACATCGGCGCTAATGCGCGATAACAGATCTCCAAACTTGCGACGGCGATGATAGCCGATCGATAGTTCCATCAAGTGGTCGGCGAGATCCATTCGCAAATCCAAAACCACGCGCATCGACAACCATCGAGACAACATGGTGAATGCGTATTGCGAAAGCGCAGAAAAACTGACGAGGAAAAGTCCCGTCCCCGTGATTACCCATAGGATTTGTATGCGGAAATCCTCTGGAAGCGTGGTCGGGTCGAGGCCTTCCCCACCCGAGAATTGACCCAAGATCCACTCGATAGACCGATCGATGTACCCAGTTCCAAAACCCGTCTGAACGACGCCATCGATTTGCCCCTCTCCAGGAAACAAAACGTATTTCCAGAGCGGCGAGAACAACAGCAGCATTACCGCCGGTCCAATCGTCGAGCACACGCCAAGAACCACAACTCCCACGAGCGCAGACACGTGCTTGCGGAGGTAGGGCCAAACGATCTTCCAACTCGAGCGGATCGAGGAGTCCGCCTTCTTGGTTTCAGCTGAGGGGTTCATGCGTTTGATCAGGTCCAAACTGAAGCGAGGCAGACGAACGTCTGCCTCGCGGTTCATGAATAATCCGGGCTAGAGCCCCTGGACGTCGGCCTCAGCGATCGCCTTGGCGGCGAACTGAGTGAATCGCACTTGCAAGTAGTCGTGCACGATGGACTCGCGATGATTGGCGTCTGCCAGGCTATAGCTCTTGTTCGCAGGCACGCGATTATTCACGCGCACGATGTAGTAGCCATAGGTGCCTTTGTAGGGACCGCCCATACTGCCGATTTCCGTATCGAAGAAGATCGTGTCGCCGACCGAAGTGCCGGCCAGGAAGATCTGGTAGTCATTCTCATGAACCATCGGCAACAGAGAGTTGCGGTTCTTGAGGCCGAACTGACCATGATTATTGCGACTACCCTGTTGCGCCTGACCGCGTTGAGAAGCCGGCGTAGGCGTATCCCAATAATCCGAGTTGGCCACCAAAAGCTCACTCCAATCGCCGCCGTTCGCCAGCTTGCTGGAAACGTCGATCGCGCGTTGCTTCGCCTCTTCCCAACCATTGTCCTTCCAACGTGCAAGTCGAAAGTCATAGGCGGACAACAAAATCACATCGGCGTCGACCTGCTCAAGACCCATCAGGCGGTTAGCCCGCTCGAGATGCTTGGTCAGGTTCTCGTCGTTGATTTCGTCCTTGATCAAGTTTCGGTAGGACTCAGCACCGCGATAGAAGGTGCGATAGGCACTCATCGAGGGGAAGTGCTTGAAAGAGATCACAAGCTGCTCAAGCGGAATGAATGATTCCGCGTACTTGGACTCCAATTCGGTCCAAACCTCGTCGAAGGCCTTGTCGTTCATAAACGCGCCCTGCTTCTCGAGCGCTTGACGCACGGCTACGGTCTTCGCCAACCACATCCGCGTGCGTTGCCACTCAGTTTCCGAAACCGCAGTGGGGAGCGAGTTGAAAATTTCGTCCGTGCGAATTTCAACACCATGAACGATCATCGCGATTTCAGCCGGGATGCCATCTTGAGCGGTTTTGATATTAGCGGCTTCTTCCAAAGACGCTTGAATCGGACCACGCAACATCATGTTGAACATCATGCGTTGAGGATCGTCAGCAGCTTTGCTGTCACCCGCGGCTTGACGTGCCGCAAAGCCTTCTCGCATTTTCTGCATGAACATCTCGCGTTGACCTTCGGGAATTGATTCCTCCAAAGCCATGCGAGTCACTTCGGGCCATTCGTCCGGATTCTCCGGGATAAACAGCTTGTTGAACAGGAGCATCAAGCGCGTGTTGTTGCGCCAACCTTCAAGGTCGATATTCGAGTTGGCGAGAATCTCTTCCTCGGTGAGTTCGCCGCCGTACTCCTCCTTCATTTTCGCGCGATTGTCTTTGATGACGGTATCGACATCCGACGCTTGGATGAGGTCTTCGATTTTCAAACCGCGCTGTTCGATTTCCGTGCGCAGGAATAACTCCAGCTTGCGAGCTTCGATCTCGCGAGCACCGAGGCGATAGACAAGTTCGCGACGCACAGCCTCGGCCGAAATGACTTCGCCGTTGACGACGAGGTCAACGGTAGTGTCGGCGCTTTTTACGGGCTGAGCATTTGAAGATGCCCGGGCCGAAAGCGGGAGAGGGAACACCAAGAGCGCTGCAGCGACTGTGGTGGCGAGGCACTTTAAAGTAGACATAGGATGGAGGAGAGTGGGGTTGCGGAGCGAGAGAGGTACGGGAGTCGGTGATAATGGTGAGCGCACGATCGGCAAAATATTCGGAAGCCGATTGGGGACTCCGGGAAGCGCGCATCCTAAATAAAATGGAGCGAAAGCGTCCTGTAGGCCCGTAGGAACTCACCTCAAAGCCAAATTGAAGCGGCAATAACGCCCCAGGGTCACTCCTTCGGCACATAGTGTCCCGCTGAATGACCCGGTTAGTCAAAAACTGCGCCGAGGCGCGCTCTCCGTCTATAGGCCGGTCTCGGGCGGCCAGGAACCATCAGCAAGCATCCCGATCGAGCAAAGGAACGGATAAGATAGCCATCTAGCCATGAAGTACACGCCCCGCACCATCGCGTTCCTCTGCGACCTCCTCCACCCGCCCATCGCACCCGATCCTCGTGCGATTCAACGCCTGCACAACATCCAGTTTGAAAAGGGCGATCCGGCCTACAACAGCTACAACGTGACGCACGAGGGCGCGCTGCTCTCCAATCCCGTTTCCGCTCCTGGCGCCAATTCATCGGTCGCCTTCCTCGCCGACCGCATTCGATTTCGAGAAGAGCTCTCAGGCCTGACGGTCGAGACATTCAGCGAGCGCGTACGAACGATTTGCGAAGCGGTGATCACGATGATCCCTATTCAGATCTTTACGGCGCAACAAGTCACCGTGCGCACGTTGATCAACCCGCGTCATTTTCCCGACAGTCGCGAGTTCATCAAAACTGGAATGTTTGGCTTCGACAATCAAATGGGTGCGTTTGCTCGTGAACCGCAGCTCTACGGAATGCGAATGGTATTTCCGCCGAGCCCGCAGGATCCCAACGCACACGCGCTTCGAATCGAATCCTTTCATTCAGACCCGCGCTCCCTGTTCGTCGAAAACCAAGCCAGCTTTGGACCGACAATCCTGCAAAATGGATTGAGCCCGATCCAAGAGAACGTCAACGTCGCGTACCGTTTTGTCGTGGACCGGTCGTTGAATTTTCTCGCCCAGTTCGACGCCCATCAAGAAGCGTGAAAGGCCTTTATCGGCGCTTAATCGGCGTTTTAGCTGGTTCGTTTTTACTAACCGGCTGTGAGCCCGCGCCCGTACCCAAACCGCAAACCGTCTGGCCCGAGGGAACCGCGCTCGTTGTTGGCGACGTTCCCATTCTTCGGTCGGAGATTGAAGCGACTGCCGACTCGCTGGCGTTGGTCAACCCGGTCCACACTCGACCGGCATTGCGACGCGAAGCTTTACTCGCTCAACTCTTGCCACGTGCCGCAGTTCACTTGGAAGCGGGCACGCGTACCGAAGAAGTTCGACAGGAAGCGCTGGATGCGCTGGCGATTTTGAAAGGCGAAGCCGAGGGCACGGCGCCCGAAGTATTTGTGACGTCTGGCTACCCCACCGCCATTGGTTTTGATCGCTGGAGCGCGGCACGTCAGCTCGATCTCAACCTTTGGTCGGGCCCCTTCGAGGGCGTGGGGAACTGGTTTTTGGTGCGTGTTCTGGAGAGATTCTTCGAGCCCGGCGAGAAGCGCTCAGCGCTCCAAAAATTCGAGATCGAGTGGGTCAGCTTCGATTTCCTGCCAACCGACTGGGATGGCGGTCAATTCGAGGCTGTCCTGGAGCGCGTCGGCGTACTGGGCTTGCAGCCCGAATGGACTGAATTGATCCCCTATTCCTACCGCCGAACCGAGCAGAAATGATCGATTCGGGCGAGGCGAGCCGACGTCTGACCAAAACTTCCTCTCAAGCGAAGGGCTTCTTGGACATCTTCGCGGGCTTTGCACGGTTTCTTTGAGGCACTGCGCGCCGAAACCTGACGTTCACGGCATAATTCAGATAGCAAGCAACCGATAGGAAAGGTCGAAGAGGAATTTTGTAGTCCCAGCCCCTTCCTCGAATGCTGATTTCCTCTCCCGCAACATGATTCAACGCAGCAAGAAGCATCTCGTTCTGTTCCTTCCCCACCGCGCTGACCCCGCCGAGGGTGTGCGTGTTTGTGCGGATTTGCTTCCGCTCGAGATGCTGCAGATCGCCAGCTACCCCGTTCAGGAGGGATACGAGGTTCACATCATCGACGCGATGGTTGAGCCGGATTACCTGAACAAGGTGATGGAGCTATGCGACGGCGCATTACTCTTCGCCAGCTCATGCATCCTGGGCTATCAAGTGGCGCACGGTGCGGAAGTTGCGAAAGCGGTTCGCGCGCGCTTTCCGAAGCTCCCGATCATCTGGGGCGGTTGGTTCCCTTCATGTTTGCCCGAGCCCTACTTCACCGAGGGCATCGCCGACGCGGTGGCACTCGGCCAGGGCGAAGAAACCTTCCGTGACATCGTTCACGCACTCGATTGCGGCGAGCCGCTCGATAGCGTTCCCGGTCTCGCGATCTGGCGCGAGAACAAAGTTCGCTACACCGACCATCGCGCGATCATCGGCTTCGACGACTTCCCTCCAGTTCCGTGGCACTTGATCGATTACGAGCAGTACGCCGAATTGCAGGCCAACCCTGGCCAAATGAAACTGCGTCACAAATTGCCCGATCCGGAGTGGTGGGCACCCGGAACCGTTCCGCGCGGATTCAGTTACTTCTCTAGCTTTGGTTGCCCCGAGCCCTGCTCCTTCTGCTGCTCACCGCTGCTCACCAACAAGCGTTGGAAGGCAATCCCGGGTCAGAAGCTTGCCGAGGATCTGCTCGAGCTTCACGATCGATTCAAATTCAACGTGATGCGCTTTCAAGACGCCAACTTCGGCGTTGCAGAGAAGCGCTCCAACGATTTTTGTCAGACCTTGATCGACAACGGATCGCCGTTCGCATGGAACGGCACGTACGAGATCGAGACGTTGGCGCGCTACAAGGAAACGTCAGTCGACTTGATGCGCGACGCCGCTTGCCACCTCGCCATCATGGGCGCGGAAGCGGGAACGACGGAACAACAGGCGCGAATCAAGAAGTTCATCGATCTCGACAACAACCTTCAATTGGCGCTCGATCGTGTTTACGAGCGCGGCTTCCAAACAGGATGCACCTGGATCATTGGCTACCCCGGCGAAAGCTTGGAATCCATGAACGGCACGCTTCGTCGAGCGGCGGAGATGAAGTATCGCTATCCCGGCTCAGCCCAAGACATCTTCCCTTTCCGCGCAATCCCGGGTTCCGAGGATTACAACACGGCGCTCGAAATGGGCTATCAGCCGCCGACGACATTGAAAGCTTGGGGCTCCCACCTCGAGTACAAGCTCGAAATCGATGACGTGGGTTTGCCGGACAAAATCCTTCAGACCTGGAAGCGCTACGTGGCCACCGCATCGATTTACGACGGGCACACGCGTGAGGCAGGATCGCTCTTGAAGCCCTTGCTTCAGAAAGCGGCGGCTTGGAGGCTCAAAAACTCCAACTACGCCATGCCGGTTGAACAAAAACTGTTCAGCTGGTGGGTGAAGTTATCGGGACGCAGCCAAACCGATCTGATCGAGATGGATCGCACTTCGGGCGTCACGCCCAGCGCGCCGTCCAACTGACCTCACCGCTCTGGCAGGCAGCCTAAACCGGCTGCCCGTCCAGAAAGAGGCGGCCAATGGGGCCGGGGGTGTTTAGACTTCGCAACTTGGCATCTTGGCCAATCTTCATTGCGATGCGCTTCCGCCACCCATGAGTTCAGCCCCTCCCAACGATCGTCCCTCGGCTCGGCTTCCGATTCTTCACAAGTTGATGCTCTCGCTGTTCGTCTCCGTGGCGACGGCTGAAATTTTCTTTCGGGTGGACGACGCCTACGCGACTCCGCCGCGCGATGCTGAGTTCTATCTACCGATCGAGGATGCCAAATCGCTCTACGTCCCGCATCCGCATCTTTCAACCGTGCTGAAGCCCGGCTTCGTGCGGAAGCCCGTTCCCGGTTCGCAGAGTTACGCTACGCGCATCAACTCGCTCGGCATGCGCGGCAAAGAGATGACGGTGGAGAAGCCCCCGGGAGTCTTTCGCATTTTATGCCTGGGCGGATCGACGACGTACGGAACGGCGACGAGCGAGAGTCGCTATTCGTATCCGGCGCAACTCGAAACAATGCTCAACTCGGTCGCACCCGAGGGCATTCGATATCAAGTCGGCAACTGTGGCGTCCCGGGATATCTCTCCAACGACAGCCTGATCAATCTTCAGTTGCGCCTTCTGGACTATGAGCCCGATGCGCTGCTCATCTATCACGCGGCCAACGACAGTCGCCCGATTCAGGCACGCGGCTTCAAGTCTGACTACAGCCATCTGCGCAAACCTTGGTCCGAGGAGAAGCTCTCGACGACCGAACTATTTTTAATGCGCTATTGGCGAACCTTTGCGCGACTTACCAGAGGTACCGATCCGGAAGAGCAGCTTCGCTCGATGGGAACCCATATCTTGGTGCCGAATTATCGCGAACTGCACATTGCCTCCAACGTAGGCGTTCCGCCCAAAGGCATACTCGCCTTTCGACGCAATATCAAAAGCATCGTCGGCGTCGCTCGCGAACACGGCATTCAGACCGTCTTGCAGACCTTTGCGGTGTGTCCCAGTCGATTTCGCCAGGGCAACGAGCACTTCTTCGGAACCATTCGCGATCTGAACATCACCTTGCGTGGTTACGCAGCCGAGTCGGAGGTCCCGATCATCGAAGTTGCTGAAGAGCTATACAATCGCAACGAGTTGTACGACGACTGGATGCACCTCAACGACGAGGGCTCGCGCGTTCATGCCGAAATCATCTTCAACTCGCTTCGCGAACAAGGGCTTTTCAATTTGCCCGCGCCGGTCGCAACTGCAGACGACGAGTAAGCGTCGATCTACTTGGTCAGCTTGAGTGCGGCTTGAAGCGCTTCGTCGACGCTCGCGGTCACTCCCGCAATCGTCCGTAAGACTTTCACGTCCGGTTTGATGCCATCCTTCGTGAGCGACTTGCCATCCGGCAATTTCGCCAGCGAAGCGTTCCACACCAGCCGATAGCCACCGGGCAATTCCATTCCATTGGTGAGTCCAATGGAGCCGGCCGTGGGCTCGCCAACAATTTTGCCCAGTTTGGCAGCTGCTACGATTCCGAGCAGCGCCTCAGCTTCCCCCATCACGCTGCCGTCGCACAAAAAAATTGTCTCAGCGGCCAGACGTGGAGAGCTCGGTTCGATCTCGGTCATTATCTTCGTCAGCTTATTTTTCTCGCGATTAGGTCGAGTACTCATCGGCACTTGCCACTCGATATCCTTGACCTGCTCCCCGATCAAATGGCTCACCAGGTCGATCCTCGAGAGCGCGTTTAGACCGTCGCGGACGTCAAAGATCACAAATTTGGCCGATTCCAACTGACTCAAAACTTCGGGCAGCTTGCCGGATGTCACGACCGAAAGATCGCAATAGAAAACGCCGGGCTTCAGTTCGGAGTTTTGCTTCGGACGCCGTTCGCGCATGAGCCCGCGTTCGAAAGGGTCCGTGTAATTGATATCGATGCGTTTTCCGCGAGCCGAGTTGATGCGCATCTTCACCGGCTCCAGCGCCTTCAGTCGACGCATGGAGATCAACGCCAACTCCCGCACCGCACGCTGCGAAGCTCCGGAAAATTCGCCGCAGCGTTCCAAGAACATTTCGTCGGCGGAGCGCCCGCCGATCTGCAAAACAGCATCGCCTGGATTCAATCCTATTTGGCTATCCGCAGAGTCAGAGATGCGAGTCACGATGAGTTTACCCTCGACCCAATCCCAGCAAATCGGAATGTTGTTAACGCGCCACTCGCTGCGATGGTCAAAGCGCACCAGTCCATCGGCGAGCGTCGCCGCCATCTTCCGAAGCGTCGACAAGAAGCCCTCTTCCGTGTCGTCCTCAACTGCCGAAACAATGGCCGTTTCGAGCGCCGCTTCCCATTTAATATCGTCCTCCCCAAGCTTGGGAGCAAAATGTTGAATTGCATTCCACGCCAGGATTACCGTCGCTATTCGCGTGCTGCGATCCGACGCTGACAGGCCAAAGGATGACTCGATCCCGTCGCCAGCCGAAGAATCAACATGCGGAAATGTGCCCTTCTCGTCGGCATACAAAGTCGTGGGCACACGCGCGATGACATTGGCTCCCACGTCGAAATCAGCGGGCTTTTCAGGCTTGAGCCAACCTCGCGGAACGCGACCTTCGAAGGGCAATCGCTCGCGCTCGCTGGCGTACAACGGCCCGCCGTACTCAGTTCCTCCAACTCCGGTGTGCGTCCAGCGCACCGCCCAATACTTGCCTCCGTCGGTCGGTTTATCGAGCTCTGGCGACTGCTTGCGACTGGGCCGTTTGCCCTTGGCAAATATCCGTAACGTCGGAGCGACCGACGCGAAGTTGGCTTCAAGTGCGTCCGAAAGTTGCGCGGAATCGTCGGCGTCATTAACCGCAAGTACGCCCGCTCGAGTCAAAGCCGCCCAATCGGCATCGACAGCTTGATCCGACGGGTGGTAGTAACGAAGCAGTCCAAGCAACCGCCCCAACACGATGTAATTCTTTAGCTCTCGTTCGCCCACGCTACGCGGTGGCGCCACTTCATACCTTGGTAAGTCCGCCACCGACTTTAGTTCGATGTCGTCCACCATGACGCGCCCGCGACCCGAATTCGTGATGCTGATTTCGAGTTCCTCAATGTCCGGTCGAACGTCACCGAAGATCTCGATGATCTTCCATTCTGAGTTGCGAATGGGTTCGTAGATCGTTCCCGCTAAAAGCACATCCTGCTTGTCGCGCGTTTTGCCGCGCAGAAGCATGCGGGCGCTGGCTCCCTCATCCATCACTCGAATGGCGGCTCGAAAGACCACGCGTTTGCCATGGAACTCGCTGGCGATCAACTTTCGGAAAACGCTGCCGTTCCCCTCGGGCTCCGCCTCGCCTTGATAGTCCAACTTCAAGGCATACTGCCCACTGTGGGCTGCATCGCCCGAAACTTCGCAGCGGAAGCCCTCGGCGTAACCCCAGCCTCCCAATTGCCATTCGGACGGCATCTGAAAGTTCACCAAACGCTCAAAATCGAGATGCACATCCCGAACGGGTCCGACGGTCAGGGCAGCCAGTAGTAGTTTGAGCGCGAGCATGCTTTCTCCTCCTAAAGATTGAGCACTGACAGTCCGGGCCGGAACCGAAAGCGATTTGCGCGAGACATCTAAGGGTAGCAACCCTTTGTGATTTGGTCACAACACGCTTGCCCCTCACCCAACCTGCGAGGCTGGGAATCCCACATCTGTAGCTTGGACGAAAAGCGCTACAGGTCCTGAGTTTCAGTCACCAAGTCCTGAAGCGCTTGTTTGGCGTCGCCAAACAGCATCAGAGCATTGTCCGCCTCGAATAGCGGATTCTTGATCCCGGCGTATCCGGCCGAAAGCGAGCGCTTGATCACGACGACGGTTTGCGCTTCCCATACGTTGAGAACCGGCATTCCGGCAATCGGAGACGTCGGATCATCGTTGGCGAGCGGATTGCAAACGTCATTGGCTCCCACGACGATCACCAAGTCGGTGTTCGAAAAGTCGCCATTGATCGAATCGAGCTCAAACAGGTCTTCGTACGGCACGTCGGCTTCGGCCAAGAGCACGTTCATGTGCCCGGGCATTCGACCGGCTACCGGGTGAATGGCGTACTTCACGTCGCAACCACGCTTCGAGAGCAAGTCGGCCAATTCGCGCACCTTGTGCTGAGCTTGGGCGACGGCCAATCCGTAACCAGGCACGATGATCACCGATTGAGCCATGTCGAGTAGCTGCGCTACTTCATCGGCTGACGTCGATTTGACGCTCGTGTAACCCGAGTCGTCCTTCTCCGCGGTCTCGCCGAACTTGGCAAAGATCACGTTCGTGAGCGAACGATTCATGGCCTTGCACATGATGCTGGTCAGAATCAGTCCCGCCGCACCGACAAGAGAACCAGCAACGATCAGAAGATTGTTCTCCAAGACGAAGCCGGTCGCGCAGGCGGCCAATCCCGAATAGGAGTTCAAGAGCGAAATCACAACCGGCATGTCCGCGCCACCGATCGGCAGGACCAAGCCAATACCGAGCAACAACGCGACGACGGTCAGCAAGATTTGAGCGGTGAGGATCATTCCGCTCGTTTCAGCGGAGAAGCCTCCGTACCAGCAAAGCACGAGAGCGCCAATTAGCAGAACCGCGTTCATGAACTGCGAACCGAGCAAGCCCTTGCGGCTCGACTCAACCTTGCCGGACAACTTGCCGTAAGCGACAAGACTACCTGTAAGCGTGACTGCACCGATCAGAATCGACACAACCACCGCAATTGCAAAATGACTGCCGCCCACAACTCCGCCGCTCGTCACGACCCCATGTGCAAGCGTGGCGGACTCTTCTCCAAGCAAGTTGTGGAACATCGCAACGGTGGCCAAAGCCACCAACATGGAGCTCGCACCGCCGAGTCCGTTGAACAGAGCCACCAACTCGGGCATGTCCGTCAATGGCACTCGAATCGCGAGGATAAGCCCAACGATCGTGCCGACTACAAGCCCGGAGATGAGCACGGTTCCGCCGACGTCATCCCACAAAACGACCATCGTGACGACGATCGCGAGCAGCATGGCAAGCGAGGCTAGCCAGTTGCCAGAGCGAGCGGTTCGAACGCCGCCCAAGCGCTTGATGCCCAAAATGAACAGCAGCGCAGAGGCCATGTAGATGAATTCGGCACCTTCAACAACCGCTCCCGATTGTTGTTCAAGCAAAGCGATAAACATGGCTTAGCCTTTCTTTTTCTTGGAGCCGAACATGCCCAGCATGCGGTCGGTGACGACGAAACCGCCGACCACGTTGACCGTCGCGAAGACAATCGCAAGGAAAGCGATGACCTTGCCCCAACCCGGGTAATCCGCGCCGACGCAAGCGATCGCGCCAACCAGCGTGATTCCACTGATTGCGTTGGCGCCCGACATGAGCGGCGTGTGCAGCGTGGGCGGCACTTTCGCGATCAGCTCAAAGCCCAGGAAGACCGACAATAGAAGCACCCAAAGACCGATTACGATGAACCGAACGTTGGAACCATCCGCTTGCGCGGCCTCGAGTAGCGCGAGAGACATCACGCGGTTGCTCCTTCGCCCATCAGGGCTTTTGCTGTCGGCTCGTGCCGAATTTCTCCATTGTGAACCAACAAGCAACCAGCGAGAACTTCATCCTCGAAGGCTTTGTCGAGCGCACCATTTTCTCCGATGAACAATTTGGAAAGCGCCAACACGTTCTTCGAAAAGAGCTCGCTGGCATGCATCGGAACGGTCGTCGGAAGATCCTGTATACCGATGATCGTGATGCCTTCTTTTTCCACTATTTGACCTTTTTCGCTCAGCGTCACGTTGCCGCCGGTCTCAACCGCCAAGTCGACGATAACGCCGCCTGTCGGCATTGATTTGACCATCTCGTCATCGACAAGCACGGGCGCGGGACGGCCGGGAATCAGCGCGGTCGTGATCACGATGTCCGCTTCCGAAACGCGCTTTTGAACTTCTTCGCGTTGAGCCTGCAGAAACTCTGGAGTTTGCTCCTTGGCGTAACCGCCAGCATCCTCCATGTCCGCGGCGCCTGGCACTTCGATGAAGCGCCCGCCCAGGCTTTCGACTTGCTCTTTAACGGCCATACGAACGTCGGTGGCTTCCACCACGCATCCGAGTCGTTTGGCGGTTGCGATCGCGGAAAGACCCGCAACGCCCGCTCCGAAGATTACGACTTTCGCGGGACGCAAAGTTCCCGCGGCCGTCATCATCAACGGGCACAACTTCGGCAAATGCGAAGCGGCAAGTAGGACAGCCTTATATCCGGCAATAGTAGCTTGCGAGGAAAGCGCGTCCATCGACTGCGCTCGACTGATGCGCGGAACGAGATCCATCGCGAGCCAAGAGATCTTGCGATCACGCAGCTTCTTCACCACGTCGTGATTCGACGCGGGCCAGCCAAAGCTCATCAAAATCGAGTCTTCGGGGATTTGATCGCACTCTTCTTCGGTCGGCGGTTGAACCTTGAGGATCAAGTCGGCCTGAGCGATTGCGTCGCCGTCGACGAGCTCGGCGCCCGCATCGGCGAGATGCTGATCCAGAATTCGAGACTCCAATCCAGCGCCACGCTCGACCCGGACTGTAAGTCCGGCTTTGACCAATTTCTTTACGGTGTCGGGTACGACGGCTAAGCGGGTTTCACCGCTGCGTCGCTCCCTTGGAACGAAAACGCTCGACATGCTGCTCTCTGGTTACGGGGGATTTGAGGGGCGAGAGTTTACGGTCGAACGCAGACGAGGCATATACGAGCTAGCTGTGAGGCTCCCGGAAACCTCAAATTGCTCGATTTGAGCGCAAAAAAAATCATCGACGAGCGCGGGAAGCGCGAGTGCGAAAAATTGACCGCCAAACGCCTCAAACCCTTATTTGACTTCAACTTGCAACCGTGCTTCTCGAATTGACGAGAACGAGGCCCAAAAACGATTAGCTGCTGAAAAGAAAGTCACTCTCTTTCGACCAAGCCGCATACCGATAGAGCGGGAGCAGCTTCATGAGCTCACCGAGCATGTTCTCGGGGATCTCCGGTCCTAGGGCCAGCTGTCTCGCGGCCGCAGGCGCGGGTAATCGCTGTTCAACTGTCAACGCATGTTCACCAGGTGTATAGAACCCAAGGAACTCCTTAAGCCGCTCCGGCGTAAGAGTGCCGCACATCCATTCACCTTTCCAATCGTGAAGACGAAGTCGAAATCCAGGCAAGCCATTCAAAAGACGCAACCATTCATCCGGGCCCTCGCGCTCGATTCGGTTGACGAGGTTTTGCCCGTCGTACCAGCCTTCGGAACGCAGCTTCAAACTGATTTCGAGTGCGTCCTCTTCAATCGCTACGCACAAATACGCGTTCCGGTAGGCCGCGTCCAAATCCTTGGCAAGGTCGGAACCGAGCACACCGCGCAGTCGCTTCTTCTCGGCCTTGCTTCGACACAAATATGCCCAAATTCGGCGCACACGGTTGTGATTGAAGCTGTTCGGACTGTGCAGACTCGTTCGCGTATCGAGCTTGACGCCCTCGGTTCCGATGCGCTCGACGGCACGCTTTCCAATGGTGGCCAGCTTGCGTCGCGTGGCCAATCGGCGATCGTTAAACTGGGCGTCGCCAGCACAAGCAGGAGAAAGCGCGTGGAAGTCGCCTTCTTCGAAAAGGACCTCGCCCGTCAGGGGCCGAGGTTGGACGTCGGGAGCGTTGAATGCAGTCATCCTGACATTGTTGCCGCTCCCTCAGTCAAAGAGCTAGTAGAATGCTCCAGCCCCAACAGCTATCGATGAGCAGCGACCAATGAATACGCGCACAACGACTGGGGCCTTAGAGGCCATGCGTTTCGCGCACTTTAGTTTTGATCCAGCAGAAGATCGTCTGGGGGAAGGCCCCCAGTGCGAGGTGTTTCGCGCTGTGGACTCGCGGCTCGACCGAACTGTAGCGCTCAAGATCCTGCGCCCCCACGTGGAGTTCGACCCCTCAGCTGTCGAGCGATTCGAGCGGGAAGCGCGCCACACGAGCTCGCTGCAGCATCCGAATATCGCCACCGTCTTCGAATACGGCCAGGAAAAGGGCACATCCTTCATCGCGATGGAGTTCTTGGAGGGCCGTACGCTCGACAAGATCGTCGTCGATCGGGTGCTGACCTTCGCCGAGGGCATTCGCGTGGGACTGCAAGTGACCTCCGCGCTCGACCTGGTTCACCGCCACGGTTTGATCCATCGAGACTTGAAGCCGGGCAACGTCATGTTGCAGGTAGACGGCGAAGTCAAACTGCTCGACTTTGGGATCTGTCGCAGCAAGGAAGAGCCCACTCTGACCGAAGATGGAATGTTGGTTGGAACGGTGCTCTACATGTCGCCGGAACAAGTGCAGGGCGGCGACCTAAAGCCTTCCTCCGACATATTCGCGCTCGGCTCGGTGCTCTTTCACGCCATCACCGGTCAACTCGCCTTCCCGGGTAAGTCCTTCCCGGAAGTTTGCATGTCGATCATGGCTTGCAAACCCAACGCGCCCTCCACCGCGCGCGACGGATTCCCTCCTCTATTGGAGGAGTTTATTCTGAAGTGCTTGTCGCCGGAACCGCTCGATCGCTACCAAGATGCTGCGGCTGCACACGGCGCACTATTGACCATTGCCGATTCGATTCAACTTGAGAATCGCGGCCCGCAAGTTAAGACGACTATTCGAGGCGGCATGCTCATGCCACCGATTCAAACGAATAGTGAAGATGAGCATACCAATCTCATTGCACGGTCAATCCGAAATGACCTTGAGAGCGACCTTGAACGTTCAACGGCACTGGAACTCGAATTGCTCGAGGACTCTAAATTGCCCAAAGGCTCCATAGGAAGCTACGTATTGCGGAGTTCGCTAACCATCGACGGCCATCGAGGTAGCGTCCAATTCGAAGTCGGACGCATTGGAGCTGGCAATCGCATCTCACCAATCTTCGCAGACGAGTTTGAACTGGAAGACGAAGACGAGTGGGGCTTGCAAGCGCAACTCGTAGGCTCCATGGCTCGGTCCATTCGCCATAGCCTCAGCAAATGTTCGCTGGAGCCGGGCAATAAGAAACCACGCGACCCGGAAACGGCGCGCAAGCTCGCTCACCAAGCACACGCCACGTTGCACTGCGGCACTAGTCGCAAGTTAATGGCAGCGGTCAGTACGTTCCGTCGATCACTCGAAGCCGATTCGACCAACGCGCTGGCGCTCGCCGGTATGGCGGAGGCTTTGGTTTTCAAATTCCTCTACTTTGACGGCGACCGAACCTTTATTGAAGAGTCGCGCGAGTTTGCTCGTCGAGCACTCACCATCGATACGCAGTGCGCCGAGGCCCATACCTCACTCGGCTTTGCGCACCACATGACGGGTCACGATGAAGACGCCATGCGTGAATACCGCCTGGCGATCCAGATGGACAACAACGAGTTCATGTCGCACCGACTGCTGGGCGCATTGCTCGCTCGCGAAGGCAACTACAAGGCTGCCTCGCCACTCTTGCGTCGGGCCATCGCTCTACGCCCCACTCACATCGGCTCCTACGACCACCTGTACTGTGTTTTGCGTCACCTCGATCGATACGAGGAAGCTCTCGAAGTCGCGGATCAAGGCATTGCCGTCGCCCGAGATCGCCTGCAAAGAGTCGAATCTGATCAAGAAGCGAGAACTCATTCGGCCATGCTGCTCGCCCGCTTGGGAATGCTTCGAGAAGCCCGCGGTGAGGTCAAACGAGCGGTGGATCTCACCCCCAAAGACGGCTATACGCTCTACCACTGCGGTTGTGCCCTCGCTATCTGCGGTGATGCCGAATCCGCACTGCCCCTCATCAAATCAGCCATGCTTCGCGGTTATTACCTCCGGAGCGAGCTCGTCCGAAACACAGATTTAGACAACCTGCGCGGAATGGCGGGCTTCCAGGCGCTTATTGGCTAGCGCATTGCTCCAAAATTCAGTGAACTCCCTCACCCTGGCAACGATCTTCCTGCGGTGAACGCAAAATGCTGCTTCCAGCCCGAAAACCTCACGCGCACGTGAGGTTTTGCTAGGATCACTCATCTGGTTCCGTCCAGATCCGCCCCATCAGGCTAGGATTCATCTAAGCCCGTAGGCTCCTCACTCGACTGCCCACACCATGAAGGTTCTCCATATTACGCGCATGCTCCCCCAGGAGATGCTCGGTCCAATGTACTTGAGTCGGTCTCTAAAAGACGCCGGCCATGAGATGGAGTGTCTTGTCCTGCCCGATCCGCGCTGGCTGGCCAAGATTCGCGAATTCAAACCCGACATCGTTACCTGGTCCTTGATGACGGGAAGTCACAACCAGATTTTCGATCTCAATCGATTGCTCAAGTCCAAGTTCGAGTTCTTCTCGATCATGGGTGGTCCGCACGTCACCTTCGTTCCGGACTGTGTAACCGACCCCGCCATTGATGCGCTTTGTATCGGCGAAGGTGAAGGTGCCATCGTTGAGCTTGCAAACAGGCTCGAAGCCGGCGAAGACTGGCACGACGTTCAGAACATGTGCTACGCGGACGGCGAAGGCGGGTTCATCAAGAACTCACTGCGTCCGCTCGTCGACGATCTCGATGCTCTCGGTTTTCCCGACCGCTCGATGTTGTACGAGGCCAATAGCATCTACCGCGACAGTCCACGCAAAGTCGTCGTAACCCAACGCGGTTGCCCGATGCTCTGCTCCTTCTGCTTCCACCACGCTTGGAAGAAGAAGATCTACGGAGCGCGCAACAACAAGTACGTTCGCAAGCGGTCAGTGACTCACGTCATCAACGAGGTCAACGACATTCGCTCGAAGTATCCGCTCGACTTCGTCCACTTCCTCGACGACATCTTCAATCTGCGAAGCGATTGGCTTGAAGAGTTCTCCGAGCGTTGGCCCAAAGAGGTTGGCTTGCCCTTCGACGTCATCTTGATGGCGAACATGACGAAGGAAATTCACATCGTTCAACTCAAGAAGGCCGGCTGTGTGTACGCACGCATCGCTTTCGAAGCGGCCAACGATTACATCCGCAACGCCATCTTCCGCAAGAACACCGATCGCCAGCAATTGATCGACGCCTCGCGTTGGATCAAGGAACAGGGCATTCGCCTTGGTTCCCTCAACATGCTTGGCGGCCCTGGCGGCACGCTGGAAGACGACATCGACACCATTCGCCTCAATATCGAGTGTGAAGTCGATCACCCGCTCTGCTCCATCGTCCAGCCCTATCCGGAGTTCGAGCTCAACGAGATCACCAAGAACCTCGGCATCGCCGTCGCTAACACCGACGACTTCCCGGCCAACTTCAACCGCGAAGCCAGCATCGCGCACGACGAGAAGCAGTCGATCGAAAACCTCCACAAGTGGTTCCCGATCCTGGTCCGCTTCCCGAAACTGCTCCCGGTCGCAAGGCGTACGATGGGATCGAGACTCCTTTCCAAGCCGTTGCTCTGGATGTACATGCTGTGGTCCGAATGGCTTGTCACCGAGCAGAACCAGATGTACCAGAAAGCTCAGGGGCTGAACGGCTTCAAGCACTGGGGTCCCTGGGACTTCAGCAAGCGCGTGGTCACCAAAGGCACTTGGCGAGTCATCGGAACGATTGGCGGCAAAATGGTGTCGCGAATGGCTCAACGCACGCAGACAAAACTTCAAATGGGCGATGAGCGCGTCGTCGCTCACATGGACTGAGCCCTAGAAAAAGCTGTTTCATAAACAGCAGCCGAGTCCCGTTCAATTCGAATGGGACTCGGCTGTTTGCTTTGCCTTAACACCGCCAGGGTTTTCCGAGATCCGTGCGGTTGAGTTGCTTTCCCTCGACCTAATCGACATTTGTCCGGGTCCTCCGCTGCAAGACGCGATCTTGACGCTATTCGATTACACCCGGTCAGCAACGGACCTACATGGTTCCAGCCGGGTGGACCGACGATCTGACACAAGGCCCAACAGCCGCCGGAACTTTAGATCTAACGAGCCTCGCTCCACAGCCGGGCTTGCTTGCATCGGCGACAGCGCTCGAATCCTTCTGCTTCAAACCCGACGGCGTAACGCGGCTTGAAGTTCTCTTCAGCGGATCGGCCGCGCTCGACAATCTAACTTTCAGACCGGGATTGACGGGTTCCGGCGGACTAACCGTCGAGACCTTCGAGAGCTTTGCGGATAACACGGTGATCTCGAATCAACTCGCCGGATTGACCATTTCAGCCGGCTCTGGAATACCGACGGTCGTCACCGCTACTTTCCCAGTGGTTCCTGGTGAGCCCAAGGGGCTCGCCCATATTCCGTTCCTAGATCCGCCCGACCTCCTCTTGCTCGACTTCACCACAACCTCGCGAACAGTCGGTGTAATCCTGGACTTTGGGGGCTTCTCCGAAGGCGTGACCTTGACCGCCTTCGACCAACCCGGGGGGATGGGAAATATCCTGGGGCAGGTCACCGCTTTCGAGGAAGTCTTCATCAGCATCGACGCCTGTGGGATCAAAAGCGCCGTGTTTCAAACGAATCCAAGCGCCACCTATTTGATCGACAATTTGACTTACGAATTGGAGTAGTCAGAGGCGTCGATCGAGCCACTCATTGCTCATTCCTTCAAAGCGGCCCAGCCCCGTTCGCAATGACCGGGGCCGGGCTGCTAACGTATGCGGCATGAGCTCCGTCCTCTCTCGATTCACCGCCATTCTCTTCGCGGTTCTCCTCTCAATGGCCTGTGCTGAACAGCCGGAGACCGAGCCCACTCGACCGCGCAATGTGATTCTGTTCCTCGTCGACACGCTGCGTTCCGACCGCCTCGGCTGCTATGGCTACGAGCGCAACACCAGTCCGACCATCGATCGTTTGGCGAGCGCGGGCACGCTCTTCGAACGCAATTACGCGCAGGGCTATTGGACGGTGCCTTCCATGATTTCGATCATGAGTGGCTTGTACGTCACCGACGACGAGACCGCGCTCTCCGAAGACGTGCCGACTTTGGGCGAGACACTGAACAAAGCCGGCATCATGACGGCGGCTTTCGTAGGCAATCGTGTACTCACGAATAGTCGCGGCTTCGAACGCGGCATCGACTTCTTTCAAGGTCCAAACCCAGGTGGCCGAGCACAGCCATTGGTTAGTGACTTCTTGCGCTGGTACACCGACAACGAAAAGCAGATCAAAAACGGCAAGGGTTTCTTCGCTTGGATCCATCCCTTTGATCCGCACGAACCCTATCGCCCGAAGCCTGAGTTTCGCGTGTTTACAGGACCGCGCCCTGATGAGTCAAATCTTCAGAGCATGTGGGAGTCGGAAGCCAAGCGTGCGAAGGAGATCGACCCCGATCACGAACATCCCAGTCTCGAAGAAGCCATCGAAGGCATTCGAGAAGAGAGCAACATGTATGACGGCGAAGTGTTGGCGGTCGACGCTGGCATGGAACGGTTGCTGGGTATTCTCAACTCCATCGGCGAACTCGATCGCACCTTGATCATCTTCGCCGCCGATCATGGCGAGACGCACTGCGAACACCCCGAGTACCCGATGGGCACTTCGGTTCACATGCAGCAAAACGGAAAACTCGAGCGCGGAATGCGCGACTTGATGCTTGCCGGTCATCGTGGCTTTCGCGATGAAGTTTGGCGCACACCCTTGATCATGGCTGGACCTGGCTTCGAAGCCGGCGCTCGCAAATCGCACCTAACGGCCAATCTCGACCTTTACCCCACGATTCTCGAAGCTTTCGGAATTGCGGCACCGCCCCACTTGGCCGGTAAGAGCTTGTGGAATAACGCGCATCCTGAGCACGGTGAAATCTTTGCGCACAGCTTCGGTACGGAGGCGACAGTCAACGAAGACGGCTTCAAACTGATCGAGCACAGTTACGAACGCTATTTGCAACCGGCCACTGGTCCGCGGCCGATCGAATTGTTTCACGTGGACAAAGACCCCGACGAAGTCATCAACTTTGCGGACGAGTCAGAGGAGACGGCCGAGAGCATGCGAGCGCGGATCAAAGCTTGGCGTGAAGCGAACCGCCGAGCTTTCATCTCCGAAACCAGTAAAGAAGCCCGCGAAACCCTGCTAGACCTCGGGTACACCGGCTATTAGCAGAGCGCTCTTCCAACGCCACGCGATGCCGCTCTAATCTATTCAGCCGATGGAAAAACCGCTTGTAGTGTTCGACACCGAAACCGCGACTCGCTTTGGTCCGCCGCACTTGATCGAAATCGGAGCCGTGCGGATCGTCGACGGCGAAATCGTTGACCATTTCAATTCATTGGTTTCACCCGAAGTGGTGATCGAAACCGAGACGCAGGAAATTCACGGCATTACCGATGAGATGACGCGCAGTGCACCTTCGGTCCCCGTCGTGCTGCGAGAATTCTTCGATTGGTTGGGCGACGATTGGCTCGCCGCGCACGACACCCCCCAGGACGCACACGTTCTCGGCTTCGAATGTACAAGGCATAGCATCGCCGCTCCGCATCAACCGATGTTGGATTCGCTTGCAATCTCCAAACGCCTGATCCCCGAATCGCCGGACCATACACTCGAAACCCTGATCCAGTTTCTCGACCTGGATCACGAAGAACTGCACCGCGCCCTGTCGGATGCCGTGGCCTGCTGGAAGGTATTGGAGGAGTGCATCGAGCGAGAACGAATGGATCCCGAGGGCAATCCGTCCTTCGAATCGCTGTTGGCCAAAAGCCGGCGCTTTACGACCATCGCTAGCTCTACCCCTCGCCACCCGCGGCTCCCCAAGCGCCTCCGACTGCTAGAGACCTCGGCCCGCGACAGCGCCCAAGTCATCCTCCATTACGGCGATAAGGACCAACGCCCCATCCCGCTGCCGGTCTTTCCGCGCCTGATCTACAAGCTGCGCGATCGAAGTTACCTCGAAGGAGAGTGCCCCAACGCGGGCATTCTGAAGACTTATCGGATCGATCGGATTCATCGCGTAACACCCGGCTAATTTCAATTTGTCGGTCTTCCCGACAAAAACGAGGAAAATTCCGGTGTCTGGGTAGGGACGGTGGGCTGGATCCCGGTTTAGGATGCGCGGTTCCACTACTACTAACGAAGTCCGATGAGCACTCCACAGCAACCCCTCAAAAACATCGCCATTGTCGCCCACGTCGACCACGGTAAGACCACTTTGGTCGACACCATGTTCCAGTTCGCCGGCACCTTTCGCGATAATCAACACGTTCAAGAACGCGCCCTCGACAGCGGTGATCAAGAGCGCGAACGCGGTATCACGATTCTCGCGAAGAACACCGCCATCGAATACAAGGGCACTCGTATCAATATCGTTGATACGCCGGGTCACGCGGACTTTGGTGGGCAAGTTGAGCGTACGCTCAACATGGCCGACGCCATTATCTTGCTAGTCGACTCCTTTGAAGGGCCGATGCCGCAGACGCGCTTCGTGCTGAAGAAGGCTTTCGAGGCTGGATTGCGTGCGCTAGTGATGATCAACAAGATCGATCGCCCCGACGCACGCCCCGCTGCTGTGCTCGACGAAGTCTTTGACCTCTTCGTAGAGCTCGGCGCCGAAGACGAGCAGCTCGAGTTCCCGGTCATCTACGGTTCGGGTCGCGAGGGTTACGCGATGCTTGAACCCGAAGACGCGTCCGACGACCTCGAGCCGCTGTTCGACATGATTCTGCGCGAAGTACCTGACCACGGTTACGAACTAAATGGTCCCTTGCAGTTCCAAGCCGCCACGATCGATTACGACGACTTTCTCGGTCGAGTAGGCATTGGGCGCGTGAGGCGCGGTGTGCTTCGTCAAGGCAAGCGCCCGGCGCGTTGTCACGCCGACACTGAGTGGGCGCCCACCGCTCTCGTAAAGAGTCTCTTCCGATACGAAGGCTTGCAACGCGTTGCCGTTGATGCGGTTTATGCCGGTGACATCGCCGTCGTTGCAGGTATTGAAGAGTTGGCGATTGGCGACACGCTTTGTGATCCCGACCACCACGATCCTTTGCCCGCGATCAAGATTGACGAACCGACCTTGTCGATGGTCTTTCACGTCAACAACTCCCCTTTCGCTGGTCGCGAAGGCACGTTCGTCACCAGCCGCCAAGTTCTCGCTCGCCTCGAGCGTGCGGCCTTGGCCGACGCAGCACTCAGGTTCAACCTCACCGCTACCGGAGATGCATTCGACGTCAAAGGCCGCGGTGTCATGCATCTCGGCGTGCTGGTCGAGAACATGCGACGCGAGGGGTATGAGTTTGCCGTCGGCAAGCCGACCGTGATCACGAAGGAAGTCGACGGTCGTCGCTGTGAGCCGTACGAGAGAGCCACGATCGAAGTCCCCAGCGAATCTGCCGGCCGCATCATCGAATACCTAGGCCGACGCCGCGGTGAGATGCTGCACATGGATACGCTCGGCTCGCTCGCCAAAATCGAGTTCGCCGTGCCTGCTCGTGGTTTGATCGGCGCGCGAACCGCGCTGCTCACGCTCAGTCAAGGCGAGGCGATATTGAGCCACGTCTTCGAGGACTGGCGCACCGACGGCGGCCCGATTCCGCGCCGCACGAACGGCGTGCTAGTCTCCGCGAACACCGGACCGGCGGTCGCCTACGCGCTCGACGGCTTGTCGGATCGCGGCGAGTTCTTCGTCACGCCTGGCGACGAGATTTACGAAGGCATGATCGTCGGCGAGAACAACAAGAGCGGCGATTTGCCGCTCAACGCTTGCCGCATGAAGAAGCAAACCAACATTCGTTCGTCCGGTAAGGACAACGCTGTGCGTTTGGCTCCTCCGCGCGTCATGTCGCTTGAGGAATGCCTCGAGTACATCGAGGACGACGAGCTTTTGGAAGTCACGCCCAAGACCCTGCGCCTGCGTAAACGCGAGCTCAACGCCGACAAGCGTCGCAAGATGACCAAGGTCTAACGCTACTTATTCCGTTCGGTTCTCGCGAATCGAACGAATACAACAAAGAGGGCTCGGGTAGGCGATCGAAAGCCATGACCCAGCCCTCTTCTCATACCCAGCCCGCCGATTCCGTTCCAAAAGCCAATGGCTCGGAACTTCACGACAGGCTCTTTCGCGCACTCGCTCCAGCCTTGGCTGCCCTCGTGCTCGACTTCGCCGACCTAATCACCATTGGCCCGCTCGGCCTCTACGGCGGGCTCGTGATCGGCACCAGCGTCGGCTGGTGGATGGGCGGCATGCACAACTTCGGGCGCAAGGGGCGACTGCTTATCGCAGTCATCTCCGGCATCTACTGCATGATGCCAGCGACGCACTTCTTGCCGCTCGCCACAATGCTCTCAGCCATCGGCCGGTTCATCGAAGAGCCGCACAAAAACGTCAGCTAAACGTTTTCGCTCGGCCAGTCCTCAACGTTCGGACCCAGGTCTTCGCCGAGGATGTCCGTCAGCGCTCTGCGAGCGGCCATGCGAACGGGTTCGGCTCGATCTAAAAGCATGCCGATTAGCTGAGGTACGACCGTTCGTGAACCGAGTCGACCCAGCCCCTTACAGGCCGTCACCCGAATGTTGACCCTCGAGTGACCCAAACAATGCGCAACTTCAGCCGCAAGTTCATCGCGATGGAGTGAGTGCAAAGAGACTTCGCGAATGGCGTCGAACACCTGACCATCGATTCGAGAGCTAAGCTGTTGAAATACCGAGTTCGACTGCTCATACCAATCCGATTCGCGTTTGAACCAGACCGACCAGATCTGCTTTTGATCGTTGAGCTGCAAGCCCGTCGCGCGGCGTAGGGACCAAACCGCATTGCCACGCTCGCCCGCGCTCTCGCTTTCCAGTAACTCAATGAAGAGTGGAATCGATTCGAGATCACGCAATCCGCCCAGAGCTAAGATCGCAGCTTTCCGAATGCGCCCGTCCTTGGATTCGATCATTTTTCGAACCGTATCGGCAAGCGGAGCATCGATGTACTCGTCACCAGAAGGGCCCAGCAAACCGATTTTCGAGAGCGCCAAAAGTTGCAAGTCGCTTTCCCAACGCGTCACTTCGTGCAAAAATTCGAGACCGCGTGGATCGCGCGCTTTTCCAACGGCCTGGATAAATGATGGCACCAATTCAATTGGCCAATCCCGCCAAGTCGAAGTCAATTGATCCATCGTCTGCGGATCGCGACGAATCAAAGCAACAAGCGCGCTTTCGATTGCCTCGTTGAGGCGCCCGATCAGTTCCTCTTCGGGGAGCGACTTAGTGTGAGTGTGAATCGTTCCCAATCGCTCAGCTCCGCCGGTCACGCCGTAGATTTCAATGGCCGTCGCCACGCTGAGAGAGCTATCCGATGTGCTTAGCAATCTTGCGACGGCGGCCAGCATCGGGAGAGGGTCACTCTGCTCAACCGCATCGAGTATCAACGCTTGTTGGTAAATGCTCAGCGTTTGCGAGGGATCCTCGCCCAGTCTTGGAACCCGGCGATCATGGAGATAGCCCAGCACATCGTCGGCCGTTAGAGGCAAGACGTTCATCAGCTCGGCTGTGGGATCCTCGAGCGGAGGCTCTGGAAGTCGAATCGAACGCAACACCCATATCGCTTGATCGCGAGGAGAGCGATTGTGTGGAACCACAACTTCGTCGTTAGCAACCTGCTCCGGTGGCTCCTGGGCGCTTGCGGTTGCGCCCAAGAACATAAACGTACAGCCCAACAGCCCCGCGCTTAGAAACAACTGATTAGTAGCCATCGGGATTGGTGTCACTGCCGTTTGTCGAAACTGAACTCGTTGATAGCCAATTGGTTTTCGAACCGACGGAGTACGGAGCTCCGCGCCAAAGGCTCATGCTGTACGAATCTGACGCGCTTGACGAAGATGTAAGCAAGGCCTCGTCAAAATGAACCTGACTATTGCTATCCAAGTGGACCTTGTACGCCACTAACGATCCGAAGAGCTCGAAATTGCTATTTATTTCGACTGATGCATTCGGCGCATAAATGACTCCATAGTACTGAGCGTTCGAATCGAAATCGACCTCGTCGAGATCCACACTTACGTCGGGATCGATCACGTTGTCGCTCTCTAGGTTGATCTTGATATCCGCAGGTGAATAAGTCGTCGAAGCGATCACCGTGTTGCTGTTCATCACAAAGTCGTCGAGTACAAAGAACTCTACTGGCCCACCGGATGCATCAACGAACAATTCGGCATTCGCTTTGATCGTCATGTTGGTCACTACGATTGTGGCCGGACCGTGAATCATCAGTTCAGAATTTCCGCCGAGTTCAAACTCGCCGAAGTTGTAGTTTCCGGAGGCGAGCGTGTTCGAGTTTCCCGATGCGAAGTAGTCCCCGGAAGACGGGAAAGACGGAATCACGAGCGCCGGCAACGGGATCACGGCAGTCGACGGCGCAGTCGCACCTGAGATCGACGCGTTCGATC
This sequence comes from Planctomycetota bacterium, assembly GCA_047639415.1. GTDB lineage: Bacteria > Planctomycetota > UBA1135 > UBA1135 > OFTM34. The sequence goes on from JBLINP010000004.1 coordinate 35,363, forward strand.
CAGAGACCGAGGCTGATCCGGTCGGACCAGGCTGACCGTCACCATGCACAGTCGAGTTTGCGCTTAGTTCAATGTCGGCATTCGAACCGATGTTCCCATTATCAGCTGCGTATGTATCACTGCCGCTGCCGTTCACGTCTTGGTCTTCGTAGAGACCTAACGTCGAGTTGTAGCTATCGACATGTGCGTTACTGTTCATGGTCATGCCCACATCGCCGAAGGCCGCCCAAATCAAACTATTCGACTCTTCCTTATCGACCAGTACTTCAATTCGATAGGCAGACCCACGATCCACTCCAGTTGCCACAAGCGATTTACTCCCACCGCCGACGTCGGTCACATCGACCCAGACCTGCGATTGTTCGTAACCAAACGGCGTACCTTCCGAACCAATAACTCCCGTTCCACCGGTTTCCAAACTAAAGATCGCTTGGCTGATGCCTGCTTCGGCAACGTACATCGCCGATACTCGCTCCCGGGATTCGCGCAGTTCCTTACTCGATGAATCCGTGATGACTAACAGCGAGAGCGAAAGCCCCGCCATCGCAACGAGAACGAGAGAGACCATCACCAATACGGATCCTCGACGCTTTCGATTCGCTCTACCGTGGTTGATTGTTTTCATATTTAGTTCCTCATCCTCATTGAAGTTTCAATTGTTCGCGCACTTAACGCACCTTCTGCGTCAACGTCGAGCACAGTGACGCGGACAATCAGGAGATCGCCCAACCTTTGCAGGCAAAACCCAGGTTCGTCGTCCATGTCGTTTCCGTTATCATCAGCCTCGTTGTTAACTTCGCCAGCAAGCAATTCGCTGACGTTATTGCAAATCACCGTCGTAATTTCGTTCGCGCCACCGACGTCTCGAGTGAGAAAGATGGACGCTTCATCGATCAATCCATCGCCATCATTATCGATACCGTCGTTCGTCTCGGAAGCTTCAATTTGGTAAGCGAGCCTCGTTAGGCTGCCCCAAGGTGATTGAAAAATCAGATCACTGATTCCATCGATGCCCGGGTCGGGAACCATGCTCGAAGGATCCAAACCTTCCAATTCGCGCAACAACCGCGAAGTCACTTGGTTGGCCAGCGTGTCCATTGTCGAACTCGTCGTCGTCGCCGTAAAAGTACTTTGACCTGCCGTACTTACCATCGCGACTCCGCCCATCACAACGGCCAACAAGCCCGAAGCCATCATGAGCTCGACCAGTGTCAAGCCAGCCCTGTGCGTACTCTTACTTCTCTTACCGTCTATCATTCGCATTACAGATCCACCAATACCGTTTTGAATTCCAACCGTGCTGTTCCCTTGGTCGTGCGCCATGCCATCCGCACCACGACCGGCAACAGTTGATAATCGCTGCTGTGATCCAGAGCATCCGCAAGTCCATCGCCATTCAAATCGCGCGGAGTTCCGAAAGTTGGGTTCGCAACATCCTCACGCAAAACGGTCGGCGCTCCGCCTGCTGTCGGAAACAAGACTTGCCCAACAAACCCATCAGCATCATTCGCTGCTGCTTCCAACCCCGTCGCCGCAAAATTCTCACCAACGGCAGTGTCCGCTCCCTCTGGATCATCCGCCCCGTCTCCATTGAACGTCGCAAAGACATCGCTAAACGTCGCCCCCTTGATCGACTCCATAATCACGCGCCCACGTTGCGTCGCGATCGCCATCCGACGACTATCTTCAGCCGTCGCCGTCGATTGAATGATCGATTGCAAATAGCCCGCTAGACCGACCATGATTAACATGATCGCGATCATCAATTCGATCAGGGTAAAGCCGGCAGTTCCGTTGGAGCCTCCTCTTTGCCTGCTTACCCCTTTGCGAGACAATCCACGATCGTCCGCACACTTCCACTTATTCATTTTCCCCAAGTCAGCCTCCCCAGGCTGTGCGCCGAATTGCTCGACGCTCGGAGCTTGTCGACCCCTCCTCATCCGAACTCCAACAATTCGCGTCAGATTCGTTCGCTCCGCCCTTCCCGCACCCAAAAACCATTCAAGTACCTGTTAAACCACATTCCAAAAACAGTTCGACTAAAAAAGCACCGGCCTTCAACTCCGCTCAGAACCGACCTCACTCCCTCACCCCACCGCCTCAATTCAACTTCATGAACCAGTTTCGTCGCGAACGTCAGACGCTTCTAACTCTCACGGCAATCGGCCTGCTCATCTCCGGGTTCTCGCCCTACGATCGAGCAACCTGGTTCCTAGAAGTCGGCCCCGTCCTGATTGGAGCGCCGCTTCTCCTTCTCACGCACGCCAAGTTCCCACTCACACCGCTGCTCTACCGCCTACTCTTCGTCCACGCACTCATCCTCATCCTCGGCGGCCATTTCACCTACGCGCGCGTGCCGCTCGGTACGTGGTTCCAAGACGTGCTTGATCTAGAACGCAATCACTACGATCGACTCGGCCACTTCGCGCAAGGCTTTGTTCCCGCCATTCTTGCGCGCGAAGTTTTGCTAAGAACTTCGCCACTCCGCCCAGGCAAATGGTTGTTCACGATCAGCATCTCCATCTGCTTAGCCTTCTCCGCCCTCTACGAACTCTTCGAATGGTGGACCGCCGCAGCCACCGGCGAAGCAGCAACTGACTTTCTCGGAACACAAGGAGATGTGTGGGATACGCAGTGGGACATGTTCTTAGCGCTCATCGGAGCAATTGTTTCCCTACTCATTCTCTCGCGCCTTCACAGTCGACAGCTCGAGAAGATTGAGTGACAGAGCCGAGCTAACGAATCCGCCTCTTCACCTTCACCCCCCCCTCCTCTCCGCATTTCTCGCGTTCCCTTCGAAACCCCGAACGCCCGCTCGCTACAATCAGTGCACGCAAGAGCGGGCGTAACTCAGTTGGTAGAGTGTCAGCTTCCCAAGCTGAATGTCGAGGGTTCGAGTCCCTTCGCCCGCTCCATATAACTCGCGAGGAGTGCGG
>JBLINP010000005.1:0-38293 GCA_047639415.1 Planctomycetota bacterium
AGACGACCTTGTAAGGTCGTCGAGGACGCCAGTATCTGCAAAGTGCCAGCAGGAACCAATAGACCGGCAGTGCCGGTCGTTCGTGGTGTTTGGTCCGCGTGTTCATGAATAATTCGGGCTAGCGCTTTGCCGAAGACGCGATTGACTCCCAAACCTTCGCCGTCCGCTTCGCACTCGCTTCCCAGGTGAAGGGTGCTGCTGCGCTCATTCTCTCGCGACGAAGACCATCAACGTCGGCCGTTTCGAGCGCATCCCCCATGCAAGTGGCCAGCATCTCAATGTCGATGTCTGTCTCAGCTTGGGTATCAAAGTAATTCGCTCGTTCTCCAAGGGCTTCAAAAAAAGCCCCGCCGGGATTCGTCACAACGGCGCATCCAAATGAAAAAGCTTCAAGCGGCGTCACTGCCGTTTCTTCGCCACGAGACAAGTGAACCAGAACGGAGGTTTCGGCCACTAAACGAGGCAAATCGGCTTCAATTGGCGAATCGATCCACTGAACACTCGCTTTCGCAGGCGACGAGTTCAGAGCTGAACGAAAGCGATCGCGCTCTTCGGGCAATCCGCCTCCAACCAGAACCAAACGTTTTGCAATGCCACGGGAAAGGAGCAGTTCGAAGGCCTGCAAGATTTCAGTCTGTCTGCGCTCCGCACGAATGGCGCCCAAGACCAGCAGGCTAGGGACATTGTTGGTGCGATCAAAAACGGGCAGATCGCGGCGCCAATGATCGCAGCCCAGAGAAACGAAGTGAATCTTTTCCGACGCGATGCCATAACGCCGGTGCAGTTCGTCTTCAGCGTGCCGACTGGCTACAAATAATCCGTCGAGGGTTTGCAATCGCTCACCAAAGCGCTGATCGGCTGCGCTGTTCAGGGGAGGCAGCTCACCCACCGCCATCGTTTGCAATGCGTTCGAAACCGGAGGATGGTCAAAAACAATTCGGTGAAAAATGTCGACGCCACCGAGCATGCGATCCGCTCCGAAGCCGGTCACGCGTTCCATCGCGCTCAACACTCGGCGCGGTAGGCGAATGGATTTTCTGCGATAGCGATGCTCGAAGCCCGCCAACCCAAGAGCTGGCTCCGCGATGGTTCGTGGCTCCGCGCCGAACTCGAACAGGCGCAGATCGGGGGCCTCATCAATCCGAACGAGGGCGCGTACCAATTCTCGAGCATAGCGCCCCACTCCAGGCCAGTGCGTCACGGCCTGAAGGTAGTCCAATCCAATGCGCGTGCTCAAAATGCCCCCATCGCCGTAGCTTGCTGCACCGTTACCAAGATATCCCTGCACTCAACATTTACTTGTACGGACCGTACAGCCTCACAGGATGGTTTTCTATTCGCAGGCAATGTAAATGACCTAATGCGCACTATGCTGGCATCCACTAGAATTCCCGACAGCAAAATCATCCGAACAACTCCCAACCGATCCCATCGGTCAATTTTGGATCTTTAGTCCTCGCTGTGTTTACCCTCTAAATTGACTCCCATGCGATTCACACTGCCGCTGATCGTTCTCGCGCTCGGTCTTACCGCGTGTAGCGACTCGCCTTCCTCGCACGACTTCAGTTCTGATGTCGAGGAGTGCAAAGCAAATCTACAAGCCATTTATGGCGGGCTAACTGTTTATCAGCACGAACGCGGAGGCTTGCCGGAAAAAGGGGGCGTACCGTTTTTCGTCGCGCTGATCAGTAGCGGGCAATGGGAGAATGATGCGGCTCATGCGCGCATCCTCACCTGCCCCGGTGTCTCCCCCGACGAAATTGCGATCAAAGGTAAGGCACCCGAAACTTGGTACACCGACATCAGTAAAGTCGATGGGAATTGGTCGAGTTACGCGGCGCGCGATATCGAAAAGTTTCCATTAGAGGTTTTTCCCGGTCCGGGAACCGAAGCCATCGTGGCTTGCGACAACCATCACGGTTTGAATCACGCGGAGGCCACCAACGTGTTGATGGCGGACGGAAGCATTCTTTCGCTCGAGCTAGGGACCGAGATTGAGTTGGGCAACCTGCCTGAGGGCACAACCAACATTGTAATTGGCGCAAAATCGCTTTTGCCCGAACTGCAAACTTTGACGCTCGACTGAAGCCGTACCTACGGTGTCAGGCTGGTACGTTCGTTTCGAACGACTTAAGCATTTGCCGAACTCGTTGCGCGAAGTTGTGTTTTGTGGACACGGCTTGCAGGCCGCGCTCGGCAATCTGTCGCGCACGCTCGGGATGAGCCAAATAGTATTCCACCTTTTCGCGGCACTCAGCGAGTGTGCGATAGCATTCTAGTTCGACGCCCAACTCGAACAATTCCTCGAGCATCGAATTGTGCTCAACCAGCGCAAAGCCGCTACAGGCCAGGATGTCGAAGACTCGCATCGTCACGATGTCGTTTTGGTAGAGCCGTCCGACGTCTAAATTGATCGTCGATGCACAGTAAATCCGCGTCAAGTCACGCGTGTGTGAAGCCCTGCCGCGGAAGTGAGGGGCGAGCTCGGAACAACTCTGCCAGCCTTCATCACCCCAGACATTCAATCCGAATTCTCGCAAGCCGTTTAGATATTGGAATCGTTTTTCTGAGGCCGCAGCTTCTCCTAGGAGAATACAGGGGTCGCGCTCTAAAAGACGTTTTTGACTCCAAGATCGAAACCCCGGCGCCCGAGCTTCTAAGTCTTTTGGAATCGTAAAGTTCGTGGGCGAGTTCCGCTGTTCCTCAAGCACTTGACTCCTCACTTCTTCGGCGTCGGGCGACCTGCCGATTTCGTTTGCCCACGCATTGAAATCGATCAAGAATTGCCGTGAAAGCTCCAGCGCATTGGAATGCATGCTGCTGCCCACGAAGCTCACCGAACTCCGATAGCGCTCACGCTCCGATTGCGTGAGTCCAATCGGACAACGCAATTCTGTGTCGGCAGCCAGCGGCAGATACTCCGTATGTTCGAAACCCAACTCGCGCATCTCCGCTACGTTGTCGGCTCGATAACTAAAATAGCGCACATGTGCCGTCGAGGTTTGCGGCGGCGACGGTCGGTGCGTAAAGGGATCGATCTCCCAGACCATCAATTGAATGCCGTGCTTACTCGTAAACTCGGCCAATCCGTCGCAGTAATTGATCACCGCCACGGAACGCGGTTCAAGCTTCTGCACCGTGTAATCCAGTTCTTCCTCCGAGAGCCGTTCGACCTCGAAAGTCCACACCGAATATCCCTCTTCCTCTAACGCACGCCCCAATGAATCCACGTAGAGTCCGCCAGCGCACAACAGCACACGCTGCTCGTTGACTCCGTTCAACCATTGCAGTTCTCGGTGGTAAAGCTTCCCGAAAAAGGGGTGCTCGACGCGTGCCTCAATCGTCGGGTCACCGATAACCTCCAACAAATCGGCGGCCAAAGCCAAGCGTAAACGACCGGACCTAAGCGCGCTCGAAACGTCTACGCGTCCAAGGAATGCCCGCATCATCCAAGGGTCTCGATCCCAGGCCACGACGCGCGAATCGGGTTCTTGGAGCAAACGCTCGACGGTTTCGCCGAGACCGACTCCAAACGCCAGAACTCGAGCATTCGAACCTGCCGAGACCAACGCCCCCTGAACCAGCATCTCGTAGGATTGCCGTTCGAGATCAATCGTGGTGCGGGAGTTTTTGTGCACGTAGCAGCTTTGACCGCTCGCCTGTCCTTCGACATGACCTCCAACCACGGCCCAACACAACCGCTCGGCTAGCTTGGATTGAACTTCAGCCAGAACACGTAGATTCTCACCGAAGATACGGGCGTTCGTTCCAGGCGGCCATTCCGATTGAAGTTGTTCCACTTGCTCGCTTGCTCGCAACCTAGACGAGCTGTTGTACTCTGGCCTTCGACAAATCCTCAGTTTCACAAAAGCCCCTTTCGCCGCCACCCTCCGAATGTCCGCCTCCATTCCCTTAATTGGTATCGTCACCGTCTCAGATCGCGCCCACACGGGCACCTATGAGGACCTTTCCGGTCCCGCCATCGCCGAAGCTTTGGGAGACTTTCTCGCTACGGAATGCGAATTTGAGACTGTCGTCGTCCCCGACGAGATTGATCAGATCGCTGCGGCAATTATGGGCTTCGTTGAGCGAGGCGCCGGACTCATCTGCACTACTGGCGGAACCGGCCCCTCACCACGCGACGTTACACCGGAAGCGATGCAACTGATTCTCGAAAAGGAACTGCCCGGATTCGGCGAGTTGATGCGCAAAGCCTCCCTCGACATTGGCGTCCCGACCGCGATTCTATCGCGTCAAACCGCGGGCATTATCGGCAAGAGCTTGGTCGTCAACATGCCCGGCAAACCCGGTTCCATTCGCGTCTGCCTCGAAGCGATCTTCCCAGCGATCCCCTACTGCATCGAACTCGCGGAAGGTCCGTACCTCGAAGGCAATCCCGAAGTCGTCCAAGTCTTCCGTCCCAAGAAGAAGTGATCTCTGTCGGAAGCTAGATCGCACTAATAGCCAGATGCTTGGCCGTCCTTGCGCGACTCCGAAGCACCAAAATAGACGCCTGTTTTTAAGTCGCGCATGATCGCTTGGTAACCGCCGTAGAGACCGACGGCATGACCTATGTCATGCCCGCGTTTGACAAGCTCGCGAATCTGCGCTTCACCGAAACCCGACTCCAAGTTAACGCGACCACCATCGAGCATTCGTTCACCCGTCGGCTGCGAAGATCCCGTATGCACCAATCGCGGAGCGTCTCCCGCTTCTTGTAGGTTCATGTCGAAGTCCACGAGGTTGATCACGATCTCCGCGTGCATTTGCGGTTGCGTTGCGCCACCCATGACACCGAAGCTGATCCAAGGCTTACTATCGACCGTCAAAAAAGCTGGAATGATCGTGTGAAACGGTCGCTTGCCCGGCGCGTACGAATTGGGACGATCCGGCGTAAGGTCGAATAACTCTCCGCGATCTTGGAGGATAAAGCCAAGACCAGTGGGCGCCATTCCCGAACCCATTCCGCGATAGTTGCTTTGAATCAGCGAGACCATGTTGCCCTCTGAATCTGCCGTCGTCAGATAAATCGTATCGCCCGACTCAAGCGCGGGGTTGCCGGCTGCCACCCGGCGCGCGGCCCGCTTGGGATCGATCAACTCGCGACGCACATCCGCGTATTCCTTCGAAATCAGCTCAGAAACGGGGATTTGAACGAATTCTGGATCTGCATAGAAACGCGCTCGGTCTTCGAAGGCGAGCTTCTTAGCTTCCGTAAACAGATGCAAATAATCGGTACTGCCAAAGCCCATCGAACGTAGGTCGTAGCCTTCGAGCACATTCAATATTTGAAGTGCAGCAATGCCTTGGCCATTCGGCGGCAACTCCCACACGTCGACGCCGCGGTAATTTGTCGACACTGGCTTGACCCAATCCGAATGATGAGCGGCGAGATCGGCGGCGGTTAGGTAACCGCCGTTGGCGCCCATGAACTCTGCAATCGAGTTCGCTATCGGCCCCTTATAAAAAGCGTCGCGCCCACCTTCCGCAATCAGTTCCAAAGTTCGAGCAAGATTCGGATTGCGAAAGACTTCGCCCTTTCGAGGAGCGCGTCCATCGATCGTAAATTGCTCTTCGAATCCGGGATAAGCACTCAGTCGCGGCGTACTTAAATCCCAGTAGTAGGCGATCAATTCCGTCAGCGGAAACCCTTCACGCGCGTATCGAATAGCAGGCGCAAAGAGAGCCTTCCATGGCAGCTTTCCGAATTTGGCGTGCAACTCCGCCCAACCGTCCACACATCCGGGAACCGTTACGGGCAACGGTCCGTAACTCGGAATCGATTTGAGTTCGAGGCTTGCGAAAACATCCATGGTCAACGATTGCGGGGACCGCCCGCTGGCGTTCAGGCCATGCAATCGTTTGCCTTTCGCGTCCCAGACCATGGCAAACAAGTCGCCGCCAATTCCGTTGCCCGTCGGTTCCACGAGACCGAGTAGAGCGTTCGCTGCGATAGCTGCATCGACCGCGCTGCCCCCAGCTTTGAGAATGTCCAACGCAACTTGAGTGGCGAGCGGTTGACTCGTCGCGGCCATACCGTTTTGCGCGATGACTTCGGAGCGAGTCGCAAACGCTCGCCCGGTGACTCGATCGCCGCCGCCCACATCGACGGTAATAGGCGATCCGCTACTCACCGTTAGGAAACCGAAAAGGAGGCATAACAACGTGGCTTTCGACATTCGGAAACTCCAAAACGATTGGGAGTGAAGTGTTCAGCAGGACGCGCGAAACGCAGTGTCCCATACACGGACAGCTATCGCGGAGGTGAAAACGCCGCGCAAATCAAAAAAACCGAAGCATTTCTGATTCATAGGCTGTCTGTGTGTAAGTCAGAGCGCCGGTATGATTGAGACCTATTGCAGGCTTCACTAGAATGGAGCGCTCGCTCGAATTCCTATCATGCCCACCGAAAATCGCACTGAAGCAATTACCGCCGAGCAAGCTCGGCTTCGCATCCAAGAAACCGCCTATAACCGGGACGATCCCGGTGCGAAGGCAAACGGTCCCGGAAAAATCGGCTTAGAGCCTGAATGCTTTCCAATTCGCGTTGACGCCGATGGTGTCCCGTGCGGACGACTGCATTTAAAAGGGGCGCACGGAACTCTTTCGATTCTCGATCGGTTTGCCGCGAAAGACAGTCGAATTGTCGAGCGCCCAACTGACCAAGCGCCCCCGCCGCTTTTGATGCTCGCCAACGGCGGACGTTTGACGTTCGAGCCTGGCGGTCAAATTGAGCACTCGACGGCGGTTCACTCGAGCGGCGCGGCGGCACTCGACGATGCAGCAGACGTAACCGAGATGCTTTCGAAGCTGTTAGGTCCGCACGACACGATGCTCGCCTTCACGGGTTTGGACTTGTGGAACGACGTCAAAGACGTGCCGCAGCAACTCGATGCCCCGCGTTATTACTGCATGGCCAGCTACTTCGCCAAGCGCAGCGAAGGCGGGCGCACGATGATGCGCCACACCGCGTCGATGCAAGTCAATCTCGACCTCGGTCCACCCGGAGTTGCCGAAGAGCGCTGGTTGATTGCGAATCTTGCCAGTCCCTTCGCCACCGCGACTTTTGCATCGAGTCCGGAAGGTCCGAATGTCAGCAGTCGCGCGATGGCTTGGCAAGCTCTCGACGTAACGCGAACCGGCTTCCCCGCGCCGCTTGTTCTCGGAACCGGTAACGATCCGGTCGAGCATTGGACTGCCGCAACTCTTGCGGCAGATGTGATGATTTTTTGGAAAGCCGATGGGACATCGACCTGCGGTACACCTGGCTTCACCTTTGGAGATTGGCTAGAGAATGGTCATCCCGATTTCGGATGGCCGACGATTTCGGATCTCGACTATCACTTGACGACGCTCTTTTTCGAAGTGCGCCTGCGCGGCTTTTACGAGCTGCGCGCCATCGAAGCTGTGCCCCCGCACTTGCGCGCCGTGCCTACAGTTTTATTCGCCGGGCTTATGTATGACGACCAGGCACGACAGGAAGCTCTCGGACAACTTGACTCGTTGCGCTCAGAATTGCCCAGCCTCTGGCTGCGTAGTGCCCGAGTTGGTTTGGCGGACGACGTGCTGTTCACGCACTCCGAAAACTTATGGACCAGTGCACTCGCAGGCGCGCGGCGCTTGCCCACGGGATTCTTCAGACCCGAACATTTGCAGACCGCCGCGTGTTTCCTCGAGGAATACACCGCCAATCGCAAAGCCCCCGTTGACGACGTTCGTGCAGCCTTGGCGAATGGCCCAAAAGCCGCGCTTCAATGGGCAACGGGCGACGTCGGCATCTGCACCAAAGACGATTGAGTTCCTCCGCGGAATTCCCCCCCCCGATCACAGCTCTCCAAACCCCGCCACCCACTTTCTGCCCCCTATGACCTCTTCTCCAAGTTCCAGCGTTGCCGACGAAATCCGTGAAGGCCTATCGAAGAGTCCCAAACATCTCTCCCCGGCTTTCCTCTACGACGACCACGGCTCGGAACTCTTCGATCGCATAACTCAGTTGCCCGAGTACTACCTGGCCCGCAAGGAGACGCAAATTCTCGAGCGCGAGGCCGAAGAACTGCTCGAGGGCGTCGAAGAGATCGTGGAACTCGGCTCGGGGTATTCGCGTAAGACGCAAGTCTTGCTCAACGCTTTGGAGCAGGCCGAAGGTTCTCGATACGTCGCCTTGGACGTCAGTCAATCGGCGATTGAAGCCTCCGCTCCACGCCTGATCGCCGACCATCCCACGCTCGACATTGAAGGCTACGTCGCTAACTTTGAGGAAACCTTGGACATCGTCGAACACAGGGGGCGACGTATGGTCGTGCTGCTGGGTTCGACCTTGGGCAACTTCAAACGTGAAGACAGAATTAGCTTTCTACATCGCGTAAAGACGATGCTCGAACCGGAAGATTCGTTTTTAGTCGGAGTCGACCTGGTAAAAGACGTCGAGATACTTGAAGCCGCCTACGACGACTCGGCTGGACTCGCGGCAGAGTTTGGGCTCAACCTCATCAAAGTGCTCAACCGCGATTTCGACGGCAATTTGCCGATTGATGCCTTCCGCTATCGCGCCTTCTTCGACCACGACAACTCGTGGATTGACATGCGAATCAAAGCGACGCGTGCCGTCGATGCACGGTTAGAAAAGTTAGATTTCGACATGCACTTCGATAAAGGCGAGGAAATGCGCACCGAAGTCTCGAAGAAGTTCACGCGGGCTACCTTTGAAGCTGACCTAAATGCGGCCGGTCTCGAACTGGACCACTGGCACACCGACGACAAGGCTTGGTTCGGACTCGCACAAGCTCGGGTCTAGCAATACGGTGTCAGGCTTGATCTCTCCTACAATTTAGCCAGGCACGATCGTCCAAAAAAGAGAGAGCCCTCACCTTGCCTTGCAATGTGAGGGCTCTCTCTTTTTTGGACGATCGTGCCTGGCTAAATTGTAGGAGAGATCAAGCCTGACACCGTATTGTCGAACGTCACCGCGTGTAAACTTTCGCGCATGACCGAACTCACTCTCTGTAGCCTCAACTGCAATGGCATCCGCGCGGCCAAGAAACGCGGCTTTCACGACTGGTTGGCAAAGCACCAGCCCGACGCGCTAGCCCTGCAAGAGGTTCGCGCACGGCCCGAACAAGTCGACGCGGAAGACATCTCCCCCGCGGGTTACAACTCGCGTTGGGTGATCGCCGAGAAGAAGGGCTATTCGGGCGTCGCCATGTATTCAAAGCTCAATGTCGACCAATACTCCGTCGGCACAGGCCTTGATTGGAGCGACGCCGAAGGGCGTTTCCTGCGAACCGACTTCGAAGCTGGATTCAGCGTATGCTGCCTCTACTTGCCGTCGGGCAGCTCTAAAGAAGAACGCCAAAACGCCAAGTACGACTTCATGGATCACTTCATGAAGTTCTCGAAGAAGCTGCTCGCTGAGAAGCGGCCGATCGTGATCGTCGGCGACCTCAACATCGCGCACGAGAACATCGACATTCACAACCCCAAGTCGAACGCCAAAAGCTCTGGCTTCTTGCCCGACGAGCGCGCGTGGTTTACCAGGTTGCTCAAGCAAGGTTGGAGCGACGTCTTCCGCGAACAACACGGCGAAGACCCCGGCAAGTATTCCTGGTGGTCCAACCGCGGAAGAGCCCGCGAGCTCGATCGCGGATGGCGCATCGACTACGCGCTCGCTTCACCGGAGTTCGCAAAGCTCGTGACCGACACGTGGATCGAAAAAGACGCCGATCTAAGCGACCATGCGCCGGTCTGGACACGCTTCACTGCGCCCTAAGCAGAGTCTTACTTATGGCCCGCTGGTTTTAATTCGAGCCACCACTCCTCGGTGGTCACTACCAGGAATTTTCACGATGCGGCGGTCGATCACTTGGAGCGAGCCGCTGACCAAGATGTGATCGATTGCCACGCTGAACAATCCGCCCAGTTGAGTTGCGGTGAACGTGGGTTGTCTTCCGAACCCCAATCGGGAATCGCGCAAGTTTGAAGTCTTGAGAAGTTTGGTGAATGCAGGTGAAGTGCTCGTCACGTTCAGGTCGCCAAGCAAGATGCTCATGCCTCGCCAGTCTTCACTTGCGAGAGAGTCCAGCACCGCGTCTCGCTTGCTATTGCGCGCCCCTCGTCCCGGCCGAGCGGGATGAGCGTTTCGCAACACAAGGTCCTTCCCTCCGAGAGTGACGGTGACCTCCAATGATGGACGCGACTGGACACGGATCGGCGGAATCCAGCGCGTATTCTTGATTGGAACTCGGGAGAGAAACCCGATGCCCCACGTCTTTTGATTCCATTGTTTATTGGGTGACAGCACCAATGTTGGATAGCTCTCCGAAAGACTTTCGAGAACGGATTTCGATTCCAACGACAATTCTTGGAAGGCGATGATGTCGGGGTTGTGCTCCTCGATCCACTTTTCGAGGAGCGCCAACTTGCGGTTGTCCCAGTACAAGTTGCAGCTTGCGATCGTTAGCTCTTGGCCATTGCCATTCGTCGCGTCGTTGCGTGAGTCTGGCAACCACAGAGACACCTCGGGCCAAAGATGAAAGCTCCCGAACAAAGCGACCACGATTGCCAAACGGAGACGTCGAATCAGCCCCAGCGCGAATGCCCCGCAAAGTCCCGCCCAACCCAAGTACCAAGTAAAGCTCGTCGCCACTTCTCCCAACCAGAACCAACGCGCCGACCAAACCAGCAGCGAGCCAATCGCAAGCGCTACACAACCAAGATCGCCAAGGAATCGCAGTGTGGCGCGAAGGCGCGAGCTAGGGATTAGCGGTGTTTGCATGAGTACGCGGCGCACAACTTTGATTAGGTTCTTGGCAAAATGAGTTCGCGTGGAATTCGGTTTCGCGGGTTACGAAAATCGGACTTACGGGACGATTGGCGCCCCAGTTTGATTCGTTTGCGAAAGGTCCTCCGTGTCGCTCGACTCTGAATCAGCCCCCCACATGCTCGAGAATCGCGAAGTTGCCGGGGTTCCACGAGTAGGCGAGGACGAATAGTTTTTCGCTGCCGTCGCGTTGCTTCACGATGTGAAAGGCCGCGTTGTGAATATGCGTGAATCCTGCAAGACCTAAATCGCGCCCAACATTCAACTCGGCGACGAGGTTGCCATCCTCGAGCAGATAGATCGGCGCTGGCGTCGAGCCACCTGCGCCCTTCAAGCAACCGACTAGAGTCAAGTTGCGATAGTAATCGACGTCGCAGGGCATACTGCCTTCGGGAAGCTTGATGCCGCCGATGTACGAGCCATCGGGTGAGTAGCTTTCGAGTCGTGCATTCGCGCGATCCGCGATAGTAAACGTGTTGGTGTTTGGAAAACGAGTGATGCCGTGAGCTGTGCCGAATCGTCCGTGCTCCGTTCCGCTTCCTCCAAAGCGCAAGGGTTCCCAAACCCCAACGGTTGGCGCAGCGGCCGAACCATGCAAGGGGCGAGTCGCGAAGCAGACGTTGTCGCCATAGCCGTTTACCGCGAACAGAGTTCCGCCGACGTACTCCAAATCGCAAACGCGGAAGACCTCACCACTTTCGCCATAGGGATTCGGAAAGGTTCGCAGCAACTGACCTTCCAAGGTGGTCAAGTAAGCGAGTTGTGCTTCGTCCGAGGGCAGAGCCAAGTACGGAATACCGGCTTCACGAAACAGACTCGTATTGTGGAGGTTTACCTTCGTAAACGCTTCGTCGCCTCCGATTACTTCGATCTTCGACAGACTCGCGTTGAGCTTCAAAAGACCGACGCTGCGCAACGAAAAGTAGGTCGAGCCGTCGCCGCCCGTTGCAATCGAATCGTGCGCGAAACCGCCATGTGCGCCGGCCAGGTGCTTCGACATGGCAGCAGGAATCTCAAGAGGTCGGTGCCGAAAGACGTACTTACCTGCGCCGGTTACAGGCATGGCATTTCCGTTTTCGATGACTGGTAAGCCTGCCTCCTGCGAGTTTACCGATTCAATTTCAGTAGCAACCGTCTCGTGATTTATGCCGTGCCCTTCGTGAGCGAGTGGTGCACTAGCGATGAAACTGAGGGTGAGAAACGTGAGTGTTGCGATCCGTTGAGTGTACATCCGCGATAACTTCCTAATCCTCTTGTCACAATGAGCAATACGAGCGACTCTAAGCCGATGCTAAGCCGGATACTATCGAGGCGAACTTGCAGTCGCCACCGCAGGCTCGTTTCCGTCTTGCTAGTACTCATGCTCACGGGCTTTAGCTTCGCCGCAACGGATCCGGAATCGAGCACATCCGAACCTATAGAGCCCGTTCGATACGGAAGAGACGTTCGAGGCATACTGTCCAGCCGCTGCTTTCAGTGTCATGGAGCGGACGTCGGAACTCGGGAAGCAGGACTGCGACTCGATCAACGCGAGAGCGCAACCGCGGGTGCTTATCCCGCCATCGTTCCGGGAGACGCGGAGGCGAGCGAACTTTGGCGTCGCATTCGACACGAGGATCCAGACGAAGCCATGCCTCCGGCGCGTGCCAAGAAGCGACCGTTCTCGAGCAATGAACTCGAGGTCTTGCGACATTGGATCGACAGCGGCGCGGAGTACGAACCGCACTGGGCATTTGAAGCGCCGATTCGCCCCCCGCCGCCGTCTGTTACGAACGAATCCTGGCCGCGCAACGAAATCGATCGCTTCGTTTTGGCCGGGCTGGAATCCAAAGCGGTCACTCCCGCGCCCGAGGCCGATTCGGCGACCTTGTTGCGACGCGTGTTCCTCGATCTGACCGGGCTCGCTCCCACCGTCGAGGAACTCGAAGTCTACCTCTCCGACAATTCTTTCGACGCCTACGAGCGCGCTGTCGATCGCATCTTCACCGAAGACATTTACCGTTCACGGTTGAGCGAACGCCTCGCCACTTCGTGGATGGATGCAGCCCGATTTGGCGACACCAGTGGAATCCACACCGACAACGGTCGACAAATGTGGCCTTGGCGCGACTGGGTTCTCGACGCCTTCCGCGACAACCTGCCCTACGATCGATTCGTCACGGAACAGTTGGCGGGCGACTTACTGCCGGACGCTACGAACGCTCAAAAGATTGCGAGCGGGTTCAATCGGAACAACGTCACGACGGACGAAGGTGGAGCTTTATCCGACGAGTACTTAGTCGAGTACGCTATCGATCGAACCAGTACGACAAGTACCGTCTTCATGGGACTCACCATGGGTTGCGCGCGTTGTCACGACCATAAGTACGACCCGATCACGCAACGAGACTTCTACCAGATGGTCGGGTTCTTCAACTCCATCGACGAGCCTGGCGTTTACTCGCAGACCGCGGATGCGAATCGCGCTTACGAACCTTTCATTGAAATCCCTACAAGTGCTCAGACGGCTCGACTCGATTCCGCAACGGAGCGGCGCGATGAATTGACGGAGTTGATGGCGCAAGGGCTTCCGCAAGAGGACGAGAGACTGGCAATCTACGCCAGGAAAACGCGAGCGGACGCCGGAGCCGATTGGACAGTCCCTACAGTTCTATCGGCGAGTTCCTCAAGCCCCGAAGTGATTCTTGAAGTTCGCGCCGACGGTTCGGTTGCTGCGGTTGGCGAGATGCCAAACTTCGAAGACTACAGTTTCGTTTTAGAGAACGGTCCCGGCTTCGTTCGCGCGATCCATCTCGAAGCACTAACCGTTCCGAACCCGGATCCGGACGCAGAGATCCCCGACGGCGCGGGTCGGGCGAGTCACGGCAACGCTGTCGTTTCAAAAGTAACACTCGAGACGAGAGCTGGAGCCCCGGAAGGTGATTGGTTGCCGGTCCCCGTCAACTGGGCCTGGTCGGACTACTCGCAGCGCAACGCCGACTTCGAAGCGCTCAATGTGATCACTGGCAAGGGCCAAGGCTGGGCGGCAGGCGGAAACGCAGATGCGGGAGCACATGCGTTGGTACTGCTCGTGGAAGACGCGTTCGGGCATGCGGATGGCTCGCAACTTCGCGTCACGGTTTCCTTTCGCTCGCCCTACGGACAACACTCACTGGGTCGCGTTCGTTTTCGGACCTCCGATCTCTCCACGACTCGCGACCTCCCGGTTGGTTTCGGTCGGTGGTACCGGCTCGGACCCTTTGCGTCCGGAGTTGAAAAGCAGACGACAAGCGAATCGAAAGCGCCGTTCGATCCGGAAATCGACATCGATCCGGACATGGAATTCGGAGTCGACGGCCGGCGTTGGATTTTCGATGGCGGACTCGTCGACGGTGAGCCGAGTTCCTTGGGCGATGACGCTGGCGTGAGCTACCTCGCTCGCACGCTTCAATCGCCGGACGCGCGAACGATTCCTGTCCAAATCGAAGATGCGCTGGGCTGCACGCTCTTTGTGAATGGAAAGCTTGTTGAAGCGAGCCAAGAAACTTTGCAAGCGGGCCTCGACGTCGAATTGCGCTCCGGTGCGAACACGTTTGTGCTTCGCATCGTTCACCCCACCAAGTCGATGATCACGGCTACCGTCGGAGATCCGGACACAGAGCGCGCAAATAAAAAGCCGCTGTCCCTGCTCGACGACGGCGCCATCTCGACGGAGCAACGAAGCGTATTGCTCGAAGCTTGGCGAAGACAAACTTCGGACGATTATCGCGCGCTTGCGGCGGACCGGACCGGACTCGAAAAGGATCTAGAGGATCTCCATGCCGCCATTCCGCGCGCGATGGTGATGCAAGAGCTGGAGGAACCGCGCCCTACCTACATTTTGATGCGCGGACAGTACGACCTGCCAGACGAGTCGCGTCCGGTCGAACGAGGTGCGCCGCACTTCCTAACTCCCCTACCTGAGGATGCACCGAAGAACCGACTTGGATTGGCGCGTTGGTTGACAGCACCTGACAATGCGCTCTTCGCGCGCGTCACCGTCAATCGTTATTGGCAACTGCTCTTCGGCACCGGGATAGTCAGCACGAGCGATGACTTCGGCCTGCAAGGTGACTGGCCAAGTCATCCCGAACTTTTGGATTGGCTGGCTGTGGAGTTCCGCGAATCCGAATGGAACTTGCACGCCCTACTGCGCAAGGTCGTGCTCTCGAGCACCTACCGCCAGAGTTCCGTCATTCGACCCGAACTCGTAGAACGCGATCCTCAAAACCGTTGGCTCGCCAGCTATCCGAGGCGCCGCCTCGACGCAGAACAAATTCGCGACCACGCTCTAGCTATATCGGGACTTTTGGTCGAGCGCTTCGGTGGAGCGTCGGTGCGACCCTACCAGCCGAAAGGCTTGTGGCAGGAGGTTGCGATGCTGAGTTCCAATACTCGCTTCTTCGAAGAGGGCAACGGCGAGGATCTTTGGCGCCGCAGTCTGTACACCTTTTGGAAGCGCGCCGTGCCGCCGCCTTCACTCGCGACTTTCGACGCGCCGACGCGCGAATCCTGCGTCGTTCGCAGGCAAGCAACCAATACTCCTCTGCAAGCGTTGGTGCTTTGGAATGACGAGCAGTTCGTGGAGGCCGCGCGCGTGTTGGCCGAGCGCGCTTTTACGCGGCGTTCAACCGATCGTGAACGCATTGTCTATATCTTCCAGGCCTGCACGTCGCGAACTCCGGAGCCGACCGAAATTGATCGAGTCTTGGTTGCGCTTGGTAGCTTCCGCGAACGGTTCAAGGCCGCTCCCGATGATGCCGCAGCCTTGATCGAAGTCGGCGAGAGCCCACGGAATCGGGAAATCGAATCCGCCGAGCTTGGCTCATGGACGATGATCGCCAGCACCATCTTCAACCTGCATGAAACGCTGACTCAAGACTGATATGGACCCCTTCACCGAACGCCAACTTGGACTCACTCGCCGTCGCTTTTTCCAAGCGGCAGCCGGCGGCGTGACCGGTGCACTCGGCAGCTTGGCGCTTGGTTCCAATCTCGGTGCGCTCGCAAATTCAGGGCTGAGTGCAACCGAAAGTCGAGGCGTTCATCATCGCCCGCGCGCCAAACGCGTGATCTACATGCACATGGAGGGAGCGCCCAGTCAGCTCGACTTGTTCGACTACAAGCCGGGGCTTCGCGAGCGTTTCAACGAAGAGCTTCCCGAATCGATTCGTCAAGGCCAACGACTAACCGGCATGACTAGCGGGCAGACGAACTTCCCCGTGGCGCCTTCGATCTTCAAATTCAACCGCTATTCCAATCAACAGGACGGCGTCTGGCTCAGTGAACTGATTCCGCATACCGCAGGACTTGCGAATGAAATGTGCCTAATCAAGTCTATGCACACCGAAGCGATCAATCACGAACCCGGCATCACCTTCTTCCAAACTGGAAGCCAGCAACCGGGACGCGCTTCCTTTGGTTCCTGGTTGAGTTACGGACTGGGTAGCTCGAACTCCAACCTACCAGACTTCGTCGTTTTGATCTCCCAGGGTTTCGGAAACATGCAGGCGCTCTCGGCCCGGTTCTGGGGAAGCGGTTTTCTCCCGGGCAAACACCAGGGCACAAAACTTCGATCTAGCGGCGATCCGGTGCTCTACCTCAAGGATCCACCCGGCGTTTCAAGAGAAGATCGACGACGGATGCTCGACCTAGTTGAAGAACTGAACGAGAAGGAAATGCGGCGCGCCTTTGATCCCGAGATCCAAGCGCGAATCGCGCAAGCCGAAGTGGCCTATCGCATGCAAATGTCGGTGCCCGATCTGGTGGATTTCTCCGACGAGGATGCAGCGACGCTGGAACTTTACGGCCCCGAGGTGAACAAACCCGGAAGCTTCGCGGCGAACTGTCTTTTAGCGCGCCGTTTGGCGGAACGAGGTGTCCGATTTATCCAGCTCTACATGCGCGGTTGGGATGCGCACAACAACCTGCCTCAGGAAATCCGCGCTCAGTGCAACGCCGTCGATCAACCGCAGGCCGCGCTGGTCCACGACCTGAAGCGTCGCGGACTTTTGGACGACACGATTGTCATCTGGGCGGGCGAATTCGGCCGCACGGTTTACAGTCAGGGAGAACTGACCGAAACCAACTACGGTCGCGATCACCACCCGCGTTGCTTTTCGCTGTGGCTGGCCGGTGGTGGATTCAAGCCCGGCATCACTTACGGAAAAACTGACGACTACTCCTACAACATCGTCGAGAACCCGGTCGACGTACACGACCTACACGCAACGCTCCTACACCAACTGGGAGTCGATCACGAACGCCTCATCTACCGGCACGAAGGACGCGACTTTCGACTTACCGACGTCTTCGGGAAAGTGCGTCACGAGCTGCTAGCCTAAGCGCTCAACGCTGACACACCATGGAACCCTGGATTCAACTGCTCGGCCGATTACACCCGCTCGTCCTGCACCTTCCGATCGGCGCATTGGTCTTGCTCGCCACCGCGGAGTTGTGGTCACGATTCAAGCGCGGCACGGGATTGGAAAAGGGACTGCGTACCTTCCTGTGCGGAGTGACGGCAATCGGAGCGTTGGCCAGCGCGCTTTCTGGCTGGCAACTGAGCCAGGAGTTCGAATCTGCCGGCGACACATTTTGTTGGCATCGCGCTTTGGGTTTCGCGCTCACGGTCCTCGTCGTGTCGGCCGCTCTAGCCGTACGATTCGATCGTCAAAAGCTCTATGGAGTTTGTCTCGGACTCGGACTGATTGTGCTCGTCCCTGTCGGTCACTTCGGTGCGGAGATGACGCACGGTACGAATTTCCTGCTGAAACCTTTTGAAGCCGGCGCAAAACGTATACCACCGCTCGCGGACTCCACCGTTGCGAATTCGGAAGTCGCGCAAGCCGCATCAACCGCGTCATTCGCAACGGTCGTGGCTCCGATTTTCAACAGCTATTGCACCAAGTGCCATGGCCCGGAGAAGCAAAAGGGCGGCTTGGCTCTGCACTCACCCGAGCCATTCCTAGTTCCGACCGAGAGCGGCCTCTCTTTGCTTTCCCTCGGAGATCCGGCGCAGAGCGAATTAATGCGACGTCTGCTGCTTCCGCTCGAGGACGATGACCACATGCCGCCTCCGTCAAAACCGCAGCCAAGTTCGAAGGATCTCGAAGCTTTAGAAGCTTGGGTGGCTGCCGGTGCTCCATTCGAGCAAACCTTCGATTACCAATTGGAAGCCTCCCAATCGCAGGAACGGCCTGTGTCCAAAGCTGCGAGCAAACCTTCGGAGCCAAAGCTACCAATCGAACCATCATCGGTCGCGATTGCCGCCCTCGCTTCGCAGAACATTCACGTCGAACTCATCGATCCTGCCGAGCAGCTTCTGTGGATCGACTTCAGCATGTGGCCGTCCACGGACAACGCTTTCGTCGAGCGATACACGGAGCCACTACTCGATTTCATCGTGGAGCTAAATCTATCAGGCACGCGGATCACCGATGAAGCTCTAAACATCGTGCGCCAAATGCGGCGGCTCGAGCGTCTCGACCTGACCAACACAGCTTGCTCCTCCACCGGAGTCGCACGCCTCGCAGGGCATTCCGCACTACGAACCGTCAACTTGATTGGAACCCAAGTTGACGCTCGAATCCTTGTAACCTTGAAGAGCCTCCCCTCACTCGAGCGCATCTACATCTGGAATTCACTCGTAACCGATAGCGATCTACAGGTCATTTGCGAAACACTTCCCGAACTTCGCGTAGTGGACGGAATTATCTCGCCCGCTCCAATTCAGCCAATGGTGACGGAAGCTGAATCTACCGTCGCCACCAGTTTAGAACCTTCAAACACGCTCTGCCCGATCACGAGCAAACCTATTAACGACGCGTATCAAATCATCCACGACGGTCGCGTCCTCGGCTTCTGTTCGCCAGAGTGTGCACTGACCTACTGGAAGTAAACGCGAAGCGCCCTCCTGGCTGGCGCGTCGATTGCGCGCTCAACCGAAGAGAGAACTTTACTCGTCCTCGCCCATGTAGCAGTCCGTGGGACAAGTGCTTTGGTCGATGAGTAGCGGATTTTCGGTCAGGTTGGTGCCCGGGAACGAAGCCGCAGCTATTAATTCAGCAGGCAATGGATTCGGCGAGACTCCGTGGGATCCGACTTCGGGTGCCGACCTGACCGAAAAGAGGCCGCTCACCGGGCGAATGACTTTTACCATGGGCTGCTAAGCCAGTGCGCGCATTGTCTCGAGTTGCTGAGGATCGAGCGCCTTGGGCGCGCTCAACTCCTCACCCGGATAGAGCTGTCCTTCAAAGAGGAATATGCCCGGTTGAGCGTACAGCATCAGGCGTTCCAGTTCACAGGCCATTAGCGCTTGAATTACTCAGCCAACAGCGGCAAACCGTCCGCGATTGGCGGTCCAACGACTGGCAAAATCGCAAAGCATCCCTATAAAACGAGGAATGGCTCTCACCATTCCTCGTGTTCAGATCACCGGTGGACAAGCCCCGGAATCAATCGTTCAGCTGCCGACTTTGCTCGCGAGGGCTTTGAGCTCCTCGACAACCATGTCGCCGACTTCGCCGGTCTGATGTGCGCCGGTGTGAACGCCTTTCAAGCGCCCCGAGCACAGAAGATCGATAATCGACTGCTCGACTGTTTTGGCGGCTTCTTTTTCACCCAAGTAGTCGAGCATCATGCTGGTAGCGACGATGGCTGCGACGGGTGAAGCGACGGCTTTGCCGGCGTGCTTGGGTGCCGAGCCGTGAATCGGCTCGAACAGGCTGACTTTGCCCGGGTGGATGTTTCCACTCGCGGCGATGCCGAGGCCACCTTGGACGACTGCACCGAGGTCGGTGATGATGTCGCCGAAGAGGTTGGGCGTGACGGCGACGTCGAACCACTCGGGATTCTTGACCATCCACATGCACGCGGCGTCGATGTAGGCGTGCTCCGTCTTAATGTCCGGATACTCCGCAGCGACGATCGCAAAGGTGCGAGTCCACAGGTCTTGCGCGCGAACGGCGTTGGCTTTGTCGATCAACGTGACTTGCTTGCGCGGACGCGTTTTGGCGATCTCGAAGGCGTAACGAATCACGCGCTCCACACCGGCCCTGGTGTAAACCATCGTCTGCGTCGAGACTTCGAGCGGTTGCCCTTTGTGTACGAACCCGTGCATGCCCGCGTAAGCATCTTCAGTGTTTTCGCGCACGATGATCATGTCGACGTCTTCCTTCGTCTTCCCCTTGATCGGGCAGAGGCGCTCGTCATGCAGTTTGATCGGACGCAAGTTCACGAAGAGATCGAGTTCAAAACGCAGTTTGGCGATCACGCCATACTCGATCAAACCGACCGGAACTCGCGGGTCACCGATGGCGCCGAGGAAAATGGAGTTCATTCCCTTGACCTCTTCAAAGGCCTGGTCGGGAAAGATCTCTTTAGTGGCTAGATAGTGATCCGTGCCGAAGGGATAAACCGTTCGATTGGTTTTGAAGCCGTAGATTTCCGACGCAATGTCTAAAACCTTCATCGCTTCCGCAGTGACTTCCGGACCAATTCCGTCGCCACCAATCACTGCAATGTCGTACTCGCTCATATCAGTTTCTCTAAAGAGGCAGCCCCGAGGAAAAATCCGCGGAGCTTATGAGGGCCATCCCTATCAAATGGTTACCGGTGCACGAAACATGCCCGGTTCGTAAGCAGCAATGTGACCTTCGATCGCACTGGCTGCAACAGTGAGCGGAGAAGCGAGGTACAACTCGCCGGGGCCGCTGCGTCCCCTAAAATTTCGGTTGATTGCGCTGACTGTTACTTGCTCAGTGCTTTCCGAGACACCCGGTCCACAACCGATACAAGCTCCGCAGCCTGGCTCGATGATTTGAACTCCAGCTTTCTCGAAAATCTCCAGATAGCCCTTTTGGCGCGCGTATTCGCGAACCGCCAGGCTGCCGTACTGAACGTACATAGTAACGCCTTCGGCGATTTTGCGCCCGGCTGCGAGGGCTTCCCCGAGGACAAGTGCGTAGTAGTCGAAATCGCGCTCCTTACCAGCGGTGCAAGAGCCGCCGTAGGCGATATCGATCGATACTTCGCCGAGATTTTTAACCGTTACGCCGTAGGTCGGATCCCCCGGCTTCGCCACCATCGGCTCGATGCTCGAGAGATCAATCGTGTGCGTTCCGCCAGCGTATTCAGCGTCGGCATCGGGAGCGACGAAAGTAGCTTCGATCTGCTCGACAGTTTGACCTTCGCGCCGCGCAGCCAACCACTCGGCCGTCACGCGATCGCCTTCACAAATGCCCGACTTGGCGGTGCACTCTGTGGCCATATTGCAAAGCGTTGCGCGTTCGTCCATGTCTAACGAAGCCAAACCGGGACCGCCGAATTCCATCACGCGATCGAGCGTGTCTTCGCGAACCGCAAAGGTTTCAAGGATCTGCAGAATCACATCCTTGGCCGTGCAGCTGGGATGCAACTTACCGGTGAGTTCGAAACGAATCGATTCGGGAACCTGAACGAAAGTGAAGCCGGAATAGATCAAACCCGCGTACTCGGTTGCGCCAACTCCATAGGTCAGCGCGTTGTTGCCGCCCCCCATACAAGTGTGCGAATCGGTGGCTTGAATGAACTCGCCCGGATCCACGAACTCTTCGCGCGCAATCTGGTGGCAGATGCCCGGAGAAATCCCGTCCTTTGCCGAGTAGTCGCGCACGTTCGTGTGACGCTGGAACGCGTTCTGCATGTCGCGTAGAGTTTGAATGTCCGAGGTGAACGGCGCCATCTTCGCTACGCCAGTTGCATAGAGAAGGTGATCTTCAAATACGGCGAACTTGTTCGGATTCGGAAGTGCGTAGTCTTTGCCGTACTCGGCTTCCAAGAAGTAGTGCACCTGCGCTGTTGTGAACTCGTGGCTGTAGCCGCCGTCGACCTTCACCAAGCACGGATCGCCAGGCTTCACCGATCCGTTCTCAACTCCGACGAGGTGCGAAGCAATGATCTTCTCCCCCATCGTCATCGGGCGATTGGAAGTCGAGGGCTGCTCAACACGCGCATCGCCGGCAGCGTACTTGGCCGCAAACGCGAACAAACCGCCAGCTTCGAGCAGTGCGCGCGTTACCGGATCGTACTTATTCGTAAATTCTTCGAGCGCGATCTCTTCGCCTTTTTGCAGGCGTTCGAGTTGCTCGTAGGTGCCCATCAACTGTCCGAGATTGATGTTGTTGCGCGCGTGAATCGGCGCGAACGATGAAGCAATCACCAATTCGATACCCGACCACTTTTCAGCCTGTGGCGCAGTTTCGCGCGAAGAACCCGTGCCCTTGCGTTGCCCCGAAACGATGACTTGAAAGCCATTGCTGTTCGGGTCGTCGCCGCCCATGAGCGAGCGAGTTCCGAATACGCGCGCATCGTCGGCGTCCAACAAGCCCGCGTATCCGTCGAGTGCGATGTCTTCGGGCTTATGCCGGAAGCAAACCCAGGCGGGCGTCATCACGTCGGTGTTGATGTCGTCGAGCAACGTTGACGGATCCACATCCGTCATCGACAGATCGACTTCACCGCGTAATTGTTTGCGAATCAGTTCGAGATCTTCGGTAAGGAAAAGCACGCGTTTCGACGGATCGAGGCGCACGACGCGAGAGCCGTCATCCCTGGTGTGTATCAAGTTTTGCACGGTGATTACTTTGCTTGTGTGTTCTCAATGAGCATCGCGATGCCCTGACCACCACCGATGCAAGCCGAGGCAATGCCGTAGCGCTTACCGGTACGACGCAGGCTGTACATCAGCGTCAGAATCAAACGCGTTCCGGTCGCGCCCAAAGGGTGGCCGAGTGAAATCGCGCCGCCGTTGACGTTGGCGCGATCGCGATTCAGTTCGAGTTCCTTTTCGCAGCCCAAGTATTGAGCGCTGAAGGCTTCGTTGATTTCAAATAAGTCGATATCGTCGATCGACAAGCCCGCTTTTTCGAGGACCGCGCGAATTGCGGGGACTGGACCGATTCCCATTTCAGTCGGATCGACGCCAACCGTCGACCAACCACGAATGGTTGCCCAAGCGTCGAGACCGTCGGCCTTCGCGCGCTCGGCCGTCGTCATGACCACGGCTGCAGCACCGTCGACAATTCCACTGGCGTTACCGGCCGTGACCGTTCCATCCTTACCGAAGGCTGCACGCAATTTCGACAAGCCTTCGATAGTCGTATCGGGACGAATATGATCGTCAATATCGATTACTTGGTCGCCGCGACGACTCTTGATGATGATCGGATCGATCTCTTCGGCGAAGCGACCTTCCTTAACCGCGGCGGCACCAAGCTCGTGGCTGCGGAATGCATACTCGTCCTGCTCTTCGCGCGAAATCCCCAAGCGAGCCGCAATCTTCTCGGCAGTCTGCGCCATGTAGAGGCCACAGTTCGGATCTTGAAGGCTAGCGAACAGCAAGTCTTCGAGCTGCGGCTGCGTTCCGAAACGCACGCCCTTGCGCAAACCGTGAACGACGAAAGGCGCCTGGCTCATGTTCTCCATGCCGCCCGCCAAAACCGTCGTAGCCTCGTCGCACAGGATCAGGTGAGCGCCGTTGATCAGCGATTGAATACCCGAACCGCACAAACGATTGACCGTTAGTGCCGGCGCGTTCTCACGAGTGCCTGCTTTGAGCCCCACGTGACGTGCCCCGTAAATGGCGTCGTTGGAGGTTTGCAGTGCATTACCGACGACCACGTGGTCGATCGAATCAGCGCCAACCTTGGATCGTTCGATCGCTGCGCGCGAGGCATGCGCCGCCAATTCAATAGCGCTCATGTCCGCCAGCTTGCCGAAGCCCGGCGTTCCGCTGTACTCACACATGGGCGTACGTGCGCCGCCTACGATTACGATTTCTTGACTCATATTCTGTTTCTAACTCGTTCGAACGATCTGCTCTATCAACGGAACGAAGAGCACATGCTCCTCGCTCACCACGCCGCGAATCACTTGCCCTTAAAGTCTGCCCTACGCTTTTCAATAAAGGCCGTCATACCTTCGCGCATATCTTCGGTCGTCGCCGCCAAGCCGAACATGTCACATTCCATGATCTCGCCCTCTTGCTGACTCATGTTCATACCGCGGTTGATCGCTTCCATCGCCAAGCGCATCGCAATCGGTCCACGGGAGAGCATCGTCTTCACGAGCTTCATCGTGCCCTCGAACAATTCTTCCGGCTCGAACAAACGATTGACGACGCCCACGCGATGCGCTTCATCCGCCGTATAGATATCGCCAGTCAAAACCCATTCGCGAGCCACACCGGGGCCGGCAATTCGCATCAATCGTTGAGTGCCACCGTAGCCGGGAATGATGCCCAAGCTCACTTCGGGCAGGCCGACGCGCGCTTTGGTACTCGCGGTGCGCAAGGTGCAAGCTAGAGCAAGTTCGAGACCGCCTCCCAGCGCGAAGCCATTGATCATCGCAACGGTGGGCTTGCCCATACGTTCAAGGCGTTCGAGAACGGACTGACCATAGGCGGCCAAGTCCTTCGCGCCCAAAGGCTGCATCGTCGCCAGTTCATTGATGTCGGCACCGGCGATAAAGGCTTTATCGCCCGAACCAGTCACCACGACAACTTTCACATTGTCATCGTCTTTGAGTGCATCAAAAGCGCTCGCCATCTCAACGAGAGTGGCGTTGTTGAGCGCATTCATCACCTTAGGCCGATTGATTGTGACCGTTCCGACGCCACCGTCGATTGCTACTTCTATATTCTCGTAACTCAATTGAGCATGCTCCTAATGACCGTTTGCGGTAAAGGGTGACAAATCCGCTTAGCGGTTGATGGTGACCTTTTTGATCTTGACCGCTTTGACGGGCGATGATTTTTCACCGCCGCCGCCGCTCTTGACCGGTGCGTTGGCGATCTTGTCCAAAGTGTCCTCGCCGTCCTTCAACATGCCGAATGCTGTGTACTGGTTGTTCAAGAATGACGCCTCACCGTGGCAGATGAAAAACTGGCTACCTGCCGAGTTCGGGTCTTGTGAACGAGCCATGCTCAAAACACCTTTGACGTGCGGTGTGTCATTGAACTCGGCCTTGATTTGATAACCAGGACCACCCATGCCGTTGCCGTCGGGGCAGCCGCCTTGGATCATGAAGCCACTGATCACGCGGTGAAAAACCGTACCGTCGTAAAAGCCCTTCTCGGCGAGCTTCACGAAGTTCTCGACATGCCCACTGGCCTTATCCGGGTGAAACTCAAGCGTCATGCTGCCCTCGGAAGTTTCAAGAGTCGCTGTCAAGCCATCAAGTTCATGTGCCATTGCTATTACCTATTATTCTCGTTCTAGTTTTTCGTTACTTGGCGAGCACGACGACGGCTCGCTCAATGATTTGTGGTTCATTCGGGCGAATGTCGCCCTCCTGCGTAATGAATCTTCCGGGCGCTGTCGCAATCGCATCCAACGCGTCGTAGCCGACCAGCATCTTTCCGAAAATGCTGTAGTTGCCATCTAGGCCCGGCGCAGCAGCGTGCATGACAAAAAATTGGCAAGAACCCGAATTCGGATCATCGCCACGCGCCATGGAGAGGACGCCTCGCAAGTGCAGTTCTTTCGTGAACTCCGCAGCTACCATGCGAGGTCCAACCCCGCTTCCATTTCCGGCCGGGTCACCGCCTTGAATCATGAACTTAGCCATGACGCGATGGAAGGTCGTCCCGTCGTAGAAATCCGTGTGCGAGAGATCTAAAAAGTTGCGCACGTGATTGGGAGCAAGTTGAGGCCACATCTCGTGGAGCATCTCACCGCGATTCGTCCGCATGTAGACGCGGTACTTACTCAGCTCGCTCTCGGGAATCGACATAAAGTCGAGCGTCGCATCGGCCGGAACATGCACGGAGACTGCGATTGGATTGCCCTTGTTGCCCGAAGCCGTCAGCTTGAAGTCGTGCGTTTTCGTCACGTACTTGGAGATATTGAGACTGACCTTGATCGAGTTTCCCGAGGTCAGCACGAAGAAGCCAGGCACATCGCGCGAGAGCAGCGGAATGTCGTTCATCGCCAGCGAAGCCGGTGTGACACGCCAAGTCTCGACCTGTACGTCTCCGCCCACGGCGATCAACTCGACCGTCGCGAAGTACTGTTCGCCCAATACCATTAGCTCCGGCGCGTCAAGGCGGACACGGAGCTTCCCCGCTACGACCGATTCAGTCGCAGCGGCGAAATTGGCGAATAACAGAGCGCCGAGCAGAACTACGATCAGTCGGCTCATGCCTTCTTGTCGCCGTCCCACTTGTAGAAGCCTTCGCCCGTCTTACGGCCGAGTTTGCCCTCCGAAACCTTCGTACGCAGGATCTCCGGAATCGCAAAAGCGGGCTCGTTGGGGTAACGCTCGCACCAGCCTTCGATGATGGAAAGCGTCGTGTCCAAACCGACGTAGTCCGTCAACGTGATCGGACCCATCGGATGTCCGCATCCGAACTGCATCGCCGCGTCGATATCGGCGGCCGAGGCGTCGCCGCGCTCGAGCATGAGCAACGATTGAACCATGTAGGGCACCAGCAAGCGATTGACGACGAAGCCGGGCGTGTCCTTGCAGGCGACGGGGACTTTGCGAGTCATCTCACCGAAAGATTTCGCTGTGGCGAACACTTCGTCGGTGGTCTTGTCGGTACGGACAACTTCAACGAGGCGCATCAATTGCACCGGGTTGAAAAAGTGAAGACCGACCATGCGTTCGGGGCGGCCGCTGGCTTCACCCATTTCGGAGATCGGGAACGAAGACGTGTTCGAGGCAAAGATCGTTTCCGGTTTGCAGAGCGCACCGAGTTCTTTGTACAGCGCCTTCTTCACGTCGAGATCCTCGACGATGGCTTCGATGATCAGGTCGCAATCGGCGAGATCCTTCTGATCGAGAGTACCGGTGATCAGCGAACGGCTAGTCGCGGCACCCTTTTCGGCTTGCTCTTCAGTCGCTTTGCCCTTCTCGACGGACTTTTGCGCCATCTTGGAAAGACTCTTCTCAATGCGAGCGATGCCCTTGTCCAAGAACTCTTGCTTCGCTTCGAAGGCAATCACTTGAAGTCCAGCTTGAGCGGCGATCTGCACGATTCCGTGCCCCATCAAACCACAGCCAACGACACCAATTTTCTTCAGTTCCATCTGTTTATATCTCTTCTAATTTCCTGTTCGAAAAATCGCGCTTACTGAGCTCGAAGTGCTCCGTCGACCTTCCATGTAATGATTGTGCAGTTGAGGCTTACAGCCCTTCGCGATGGAAGTTGTAGGCCAGTCCCATTCCGCCCGAAATGCACAAACTGGCCAGTCCATGGGTTCCGCCGCGACGCGCCAATTCGTGCAACAACGTGACCGTGATGCGAGCGCCGGTCGCGCCAATCGGATGCCCCAAAGAAATCGCACCGCCGTTGACGTTCAAACGATCCATGGGCAAGTCGAGTTCGCGATGACAAGCCAGAACTTGAGCTGCGAAAGCCTCGTTCAGTTCGATCAGGTCGTAGTCGGATACCTTGCGACCAGAAACTTCCTCAAGCGCGCGAACGGCAGGCACTGGGCCAATACCCATAATGGTCGGATCCACGCCCGCTTCGGCACGCTCGCCGATAAAGGCCAGCGGGGTCAGCCCGAGCTCTTCCGCTTTGTCAGCGGTCATGATCAAAAGAGCTGCTGCACCGTCGGTAATTCCCGATGCGTTCGCAGCAGTGACGGTGCCCGCTTCTGTATCGAACACCGGGCGCAACTTCGCCATCGATGCCATGTTCGCTCCGTCGCGCGGATGCTCGTCCGACGAGATGGTGAGGTCGCCTTTGCGATTCGGCACGACGACCGAGGTCATCTCCGCAGCGAAGTAGCCGGCCGCGCGCGCTGCCTCACTTTTATTCTGACTTGCGACCGCAAACTCGTCCTGCTCTTCGCGCGAAATGCCAAGTTGCTTGGCGAGCTTTTCAGCCGTTTCGCCCATAATCATTTCAGCCAGCGGACAATCGAAACCGTCGCGATACATACCATCAATAACGCGGTCATGCCCGAGCCGATAGCCGCGACGCATGCGCGGCAAAAAGTGCGGCAGAGACGTCATGTTCTCCGTTCCACCCGCGATTCCGATTTCAATGCGACCCAACTGAATCGAATCGGTAATGCAACTGATCGACTTCAACCCGGAACCGCACGCCATGTTCATGGTCCAGGCAGGAGTGTCCTCGCCGAGCCCCGAACGAAATGCAATTTGACGGGCCACGTTCGGACCGCCGCCAGCTTGGCGACCGTTACCAAATACAAGTTCTTGAACTTGGCTAGGCTCGATCTTGGCTGCCTGGAGCAAGTCGGTAACGACGGATACTCCGAGATCGGCTGCTGACAAGTCCGCGAATGAACCGAGGAACTTGCCGATTGGAGTGCGCAACGCGTGCGTCACAACAATGGGCCGATCAGGTCGACGAAGGGTCGTGGGCATGATCAGAATGTTTTCAGTGAGAGGGGGAACCGACCGGATCGTCGGCGAAAAGCCAGGCGTCAGCGTGTGCTGAAACATGGGCCGTGGGGCGCAACCCTAACAAGCTCAAAAACGGCCAGTGAGGGGCACTACGTGGCAGATTGCCCATGAAAAGGCCGAACAGGATAGGGGCCGCGGGTGAGAGGTGCAAGCGAAGTCCGCCCCCCGTGGTACCGAACGCGTTTAGGACTACGTGAATGGGTTCGACTCCGTGGCAGTGCCACCTTTCAACCGCTGGCAGGTAGTGCATAATCTAGGGAGGAGCATCGACTCCTACTCCTCACCGTGAATAGCGATCCCCCCCAAGAAGCGGAAATCACCTCCCCCGCCGCATCCGCTCCAACTGCCCTGCGGAGCGAGCGGAGTGAGTCAGCGCATCGGCCGAAGCAGTCATTGCTGAACGCTCAAGTTCAACTGCTCGGCGATGATTCCGATTTCGTAGTGGCTGCCGTTCGATCGGAATTGGCCATCGGCGGCCCGCGCATCGAGAAAGCGCTGAGGCGCGCGACGCAATCGGAAGAGCCCAGGCTCCGCATTCGCGCTCGAGATCTGCTAGCTGGGTTCAAACGCGACAAGTGGTTGCGCCGACTAATTCGCGCTGTATCCAAGCCAAAGTTCAACCTGGAAAGCTCACTGTTCATACTCGGCAATCTCGCCGCAGATGATTTCGATGCGCGTCCCTATCGCCGTGCTTTAAACACCATGGGAGATCGAGCGCGCGAACTCTTCGAAGCCGAATCAGATCCGCGGCGTGCCGTGCTCACACTGCCGAAGTACCTAGGCCAAGAGCTCGGCTACTCCGGCGCAACATCGGATTACCATCACCCCGACAACATTCATCTGTTTCGTGTGATCGAGCGCAAAGCCGGCATGCCGCTCACGTTGACGATGCTGTACTTGTTGGTTGCACGTCGTGCGGGTATCGGTGCGATGCCCGTGGCCCTACCCGGTCACGTGCTCTTGCGTTTGAGTTACGACCGCGGGCTCACGGTGCTCATCGATCCGTTTCAAGGCGGCCTCATTCGGACGCGACACGACTGCGCAGAGTATCTGCGCAAATGCAATATACAGATGCGACCTGAGTGGTTTCACGATGCAACGGACGAAGCCATTTTCATCCGTCAGCTGATGAATCTCTCGAATAGCAATCGCTTGCGTCGACAAGTCGAACGTGCTCGACAACTCAAGCGTATCGCCACGATTTTGGCGCACGTTCAATCCCACCGCTAACCCGCTTTCCGCATCAAGTTTTGGCTGATTTTCCCGACAGCGACCCTCTCTCTGAAATGCCGGAAGAGCCCAATTCGGCCTTAGTTCCTTTATTTCCGCTCCCCGGCGTTTGGCTGTCTCCGCTCACTCTTTTGCCACTCAACATCTTCGAGCCGCGTTACCGGAAAATGATCGAAGACCTGCTTGATGGACCTGGCCGATTGGTCATGGGAACCATTGTTGAAGGCCAAGATGGAGTGGAGATTCCCGCCATTTATCCGATGGCTGGATTGGGCGAAATTGGACGACACGAAAGACTCGAAGACGGGCGTTTCAACATTTGGGTTATGGGGTTGAAGCGCGTTGCGATCGAAGAAGTGCCCAGCGACCATCCCTACCGAATGGTCAGTACCGAATCGGTGGTTGAAGTTGAGCCGGATGGTAAGGAAAAGGACCTCTTGACGGAGTCGCTGCGCCGCGCTCTCGACGGAGTACTTGAAAAATTAGAAGAAGAGCAACGCCCTCCTGAAAAGCTACTCAAGACGCTCTCCGTCAGTAGCCTGGCGGACATTTTGTGTGCGTCACTCGATCTCGATCGCGATCGCCGCCAGGCATTATTTGCCGAGTTGGATACCGCCAAACGCGCGCGCATGGTGCTGGGTGAATATGCGGAGATCCAGCTTCAGGGCGACGGCGAAGACTGAGTTTTGTAATGGGCTCTCTGCTTCGAACCGTGGAAGTTTACTTCGACCCGATTTCGCCCTATGCGTATCTCGCACTCGAGGAATTGGTGAAGCGCTCATCAGACGCTCCGCGAGTAGCGTGGCGAATTCGGCCGGTGGTTTACGCGAAATTGCTCGAAGCCCATGGCTTAATTGGACCGGTCGAAACTGAAGCCAAGCGTCGCTACACGATGCTCGATGTCGTCCGCTGTGCGGAACGCCATGGATTGAAGATCGAGGGTCCGCCGACGCACCCCTTTCGATCGCTCTCCGCCCTACGGGTCCTGATGCTCTTCGCCGAATCCGATCTAGCCCGGATTATTCATGAACCGCGAGGCAAAACGCCTCGAATTGGTTCCTGCTGGCACTTTGCAGATACTTGCCCCCGCAGACGACCTTGTAAGGTCGTCGAGGACGCCAGTATCTGTAAAGTGCCAGCAGGAACCAATAGACCGGCAGTGCCGGTCGTTCGTGGTGTTTGGTCCGCGTGTTCATGAATAATTCGGGCTAGCAGCCACGGCACCACGAGTAGAAGCCACCAAGCGTGCAAGCCGAAGAACGCTCCGGCCGCAATAGCCGCAGCGAATACCACTCGAGCGAGGCGATGTTTTCCGTACGTCATGTGAGTCTATGTGGTTGGTGGGCGAATGTGTTTTTCCAGAATTTGTCGAGCGCTTCGAACGTCAGATGCTCGCACCGCTGTTCCCCGGATTCATTGTCAAGGCAATGCCGAGTTTCAGTGAAGCGTAGATCAGGCAACGGCGAAATTGTCAAAAAGGATTGTCTCTCAACTCGCCTGCGACCGTTTCATTGCGAAAAAGGGAAGAGGTCTGACGGCAATGGCGATAGATTGACGCGGCGTCACTGCACTCAATGAAATCGAACCGAACACTTAGCTTAATTGGACTGCTGCTGCTGGCAGCCGTTCTTCTCATCGGATTCTTCAATTCGGGAGAGCCGGAGAAGGCACCCGTTCCGTTTCAAGATCGGCTCGTGATGGATGATCTAGAGCCATCCGAGAAGCTCGCGAAACCTCCAGTTCAATCCGAATCGCGGACTTTGATGTCGAGCGCTAACTCTGGTGGAGTCATTGCAAAGCCAAACGGCGCGGAGCGCGACAAGCTTTCGGCCAGTTTGTTGCAAGGTCGCGCAATCGACGAAGCTGGGGTGCCCTTGCCTGGCCTGGTGGTGCGGCTCGTTCGTGAACCGATCGGCATTCTCGCTACGACCGATGATGACGGGTATTACTCCTTCGACGAGCTCGAATTGGGCGAGTATCACCTCCTCTTGGATTTCGCCCTTTTGCCCGACGGATTCTTAGCTCCCTGGAAGCTACGGTTCCCTCACGACTACCCAGGTGGAACGCCTTATGGGTACGGAACGATTCTGAGAATCGAGCGGCATGCGGAATACACAATCGACCTTGGGTTGTATCGCGCGGCGACCATTACGGGGCATTTGTTTGATCGAAACAATCAGCCGATCGCTGGCGCATCGATTGCAGTCGCAGCGGAGGGGGAGTCGCGATACTCAGCTCGAACCGATGGCAACGGCAGGTATCACATGGCATATGTATATCCGGGGCATTACACCCTGTTCGCCACGATTAACGAATCCAATGGGATTGCCGATGGGAACGCACCACTGCCGGTTGCATTGAATGTGAAGGCGGGTATGAAGACGCTCGTGCCTGACATCATTGCCGGAGTTGGTGGGCATGTAGCGTTCGGGCGTGTGATCGATCAGGACGAAAAACCGGTGAGTGGTGTACTCGTGGTTTGCCACGAAAGTGAGTTCCTGATCAACCCGCTTCGTTTGATGGCGCGAACCGATGCCGATGGACGCTTCCGCATCGGTCGGTTGCCGCGTTCCGATTTCACTCTGGACATTGGTCAACCAGATGCACTCGACTCAAGTGACCGGGTTCCGGTTGCGACATTGGCTACGCCGATCTGGTTCAAAACCCTCGATGCCGATGAAGAAGTCGACATTGGAGAAATTCGTGTACACAACAATCACCCGTTCTCGCTAACGGTCAATGCAGATATCGAGGCGGCGTGGGCTGCCGATCAGGGGTTGGGTTTTGACAACCTGCTCATTGACGTCCGGCGACTTTCAGACGGCGTCGTTTTGAAAGCGTTGGAAAGCAGGCACCGCGGTCGCCCTGGCGCCGACTCGGAAGGACGTATGACCATCAAGTTGACGTTCGTTTGGTCTCAGCCGACTCCGCACGCAGAAGTGAAGGTGGTCGCTAGGCTTGGCAGTGAGCCAGAGCGCCAGTTTGAGGTGGTTCCCACTCCGGATGGGGAACAAACGTTCCACCTGACCTATCCCTGAGTTCGCCTTTGGCTGGACTATTTTCTGATCTCGATTGAGGAGTTGCGTTTACAGCCGGGGAGCAGGTTTTATGGGTTTGCCCAATCAATAAAGAGGAGTCAATCTATTTGAACGGCGCTAGCTAATTGAATTTATTCAAAACGCTGCACTCCAAAAGACTAGGAAGTTTGACCTGTATCCTTCAACTTGAAGTGGCTCGAAGAAACGGTGATTCGCTAGACGCGCGACGCTACTTCGCTTGCGCGATCATGTAGTAATTGCGATCAAGCTCGAACGTCATCAGTTCGGAACCCAGTTCGATTCGGTGAGGTTGATCGGACACTTCGACTCGATGCGGTTCGCCATTGATGTGAAGGAGTACGGGCATCGAGAAGTCCGGCACGATATTTTCAAAGTGGACGGCTACACCGGAATCCACGGCTTCGTACTTGAGCAGCGGAATTTTAGTCGTCCGCAAGTATTGATCGAAGAGTTTGC
Organism: Planctomycetota bacterium; assembly: GCA_047639415.1. Classification (GTDB taxonomy): domain Bacteria; phylum Planctomycetota; class UBA1135; order UBA1135; genus OFTM34. The sequence goes on from JBLINP010000005.1 coordinate 32,998, forward strand.
TGAAGTCGAAACCGGCCAGGTCACTAAACCGCCCTTCGAATTCCTCTGTCGTCACCGTCTCGTGCCAAAAGCCTTCGCTGACTCCACGCAGCACGGTTCGCCATCGAACGTCGTCATTCACGACATTGCGCATCATGTGAAGCATGTTGCCACCCTTGTAGTACATGTCGCTCGACCCTTGGGAGTTCACGCCGTACGTTCCAATGATCGGTTTGTCGTTTTGAATGATTGCGCGGCAACCGATCACGTAATCCGCGGCTTCCTCGGATCCGAAGTGATAATCGACAAACAGATTCTCTGCGTAGTTCGCGAAGCTCTCGTGAATCCAAAGGTCTGCACCGTCCTTGGCCGAGACGTTGTTCCCAAACCATTCGTGAGCGGTTTCGTGAACGATGATGAAGTCGAATTTCAGCCCGACACCGGTCTTGCTCAGGTCGCTTCCGCGATAACCGTTTTGAAAGCCATTGCCGTAGGTGACGGAACTTTGGTGTTCCATGCCTAAGTACGGTACGACGACGAGCTTGTAGCTGTCTTCGTAGAAGGGGTAGGGGCCAAACCAATGTTCAAAAGCGGCGAGCGTGCGTGGCACCTCTTTGAACTGCGCCGTTGCCTGCTCAACCTGATGCTCTAGTACCCAGTATTCGAGATCCAATTGCCCCGACTCACCGTCATAGCTGCCGGGCATCGAAACGTAGTTACCGATGTTCAGGTTGACGCCGTAATTGTTGATCGGGTTGGTGACTTGCCAATGAAAGCTAGCGGTCTTCGTCTCATCGTCGACTTGGCGCTCGATCAAGCGCCCGTTGCAAACGGCCACGAGCGAATCGGGAACGGTTATCCGCAGATCCATTCCATTGTCGGGTTCGTCGGCTCCGTGATCTTTATTCGGCCACCATATGCTCGCGCCAATTCCCTGGCACGTCGTTGCAATGAATGGATTGCCCAGTTCATCGGTGTCCCAAGTGAGCCCACCGCTCCAAGGCGGGTTTTCAGATTCGACCGGAGTGCCCTCATAAAACACTTCGATCTCGTCATTCACCGCTTTGGGCAACGCGTTCGCAAATTGAATCCAGTACGCATTGCCTTCGCGCTCGAAGGTCAGTTCGCTGGTCCCATGCATAACTTTCGTGATGCTGAGCGGCGGTTGCAAATCCACTTGCATGCGCTCGCCGGAACTTGCTGTTTGAAAGGCGATGACATTGGAGCCCTTCAAATACTTGCGCTCCGGAAAAACCTGAAGCGTCAGGTCGTAGTGCAAGACATCCCACCACTCACGCTCGGGAGTCACGGACCCGCGCAAGTATTCTTGTCGGGTGAATCCCTCTGGAGCTTCGGTTAGTCGCGCTCTCGATGTTGGAGCCGCGCAGCCGAAAGTGAATGAAAGTGATCCGGATAGGACGACTAGGGATATTGCGTTTTTCATACGCCGAGCATCATAGGGTGCGGAGCTCGGCTGTGGATGAAATGGACCGTCACTTTTCTTCCGACACTGGTGTGCGGATCAACTCGACATCAACACGCGTTTCACCGTCCAAGCGGATCGTGCGTGCCGGCACAATTTCGCGGAGCCCCTGCGTAATACGAACCTGCCATTCGCCGGCGACGAGACTATCGACCTTGAGATTTTCGCCCGGTTCCAACGTTCCTGATTGTCGCAATTTGCCGTGCACGAATAACTCATAGGGCAGAGGTGCAGTGCGAGTCGACGGGGCGATTTCCATGCTTACGCGATCACCGACCGGCTGGTTGAAATCAACGAGGACCCGCTCTTCATCAGGCTTGATCGCGCGCTCGATTATTCGCCCCGTTGAAGGCTCGGTTACCACCAATCTCTGCCAAGTGGAAAATAGACGCGGCACGTTCAAGGCAAAATCACCCGAGGCGTCGCTAGTTGTGCGTGCTGCCATCGGACTCAAAAGCGGCAGGAACTCGAACTGTTCGAGTCGCTCTTCCAATCCAAGATAGGCCTTCGTCGCGAGTAGGGGGTCGGCCGCGAATAGCTCGACGATTGCTCCGTTTACCGCGACACCCGAATCCATAACCGTACCCTTCAATGGCGCGGCCGGTACGAACGGCAGATCCACTGCGCGATCCATCCCACGTATACGCGGCACGCGACGAACTCCACCATACAAACGAGCACCTACTCGATCCGCATGAACAATGATCGGCCCGGCAGGCAGACCACGCACTTCGAGTAGCTGCCCACTGATTTCAAACGCTTCGAAGTGAGGCCAGAGCTTTTCGCGCGCCTCCGCCTTTCCGCCAGGCAGAACCCAAACCTTCGTGGGTGCGGAACCATTCGCGCCACTCGTAGTGAGTTGCAACCGAACTTCGGGTTCGAGCCGCACCTCCAACTCGTCGGGCGGTGTGCTTGATCCCGCTCGCACATTCACCAGTCGACGATCTCTTGCAAACCCGATGGCCTGCGCTTCGATGGGCACACGGCCGCCAGCAACATCGGCCACTACGAAACGCCCATTCGCATTGGATCGCGTCAGTCGGCCGTCTACACGAATTTCGGCCCCTTCGATCGGTTCGCCATTTGTATCGACGACCCGCCCGGCTACATCTGCGTAATGCCCGAACGCGACGTGCAAGTGTGCTTTTAGTCCGCCGTGCAAGTTGATCTGTCGCCGAGCAATCGTCTCACCCGAGCGGCGCAACTCCACCAGCGCGAGCCCAGGGTAAAGGCCCACAAATTCAAACCGACCGGCCGCTTCGGTCGATGTCATGCGACCTCGATTCGGTCCGGCTATCACATGAATATCGCCAACAAGCGGCCCGCCACGCGACCCCGAAAGCTGTCCACTCATCCGAGCGTCGCGACCAGAACCCAAAGGCGGATCATGCGAAACGCGATCTAAATGCGCCGCCCTTTCGAGCTCCAATCGAATCCGCATCGGCAACAGCGGAATCGCGGGTTTACCGCGCTTTGATGCGATCTTGCCTCTAGGTCGGGCGGCATTCAGATGAGGAGCGACGGATTGAATTTGCGCGTCCGAATCTGCATTAGCTTGTCGAGCTGTTTGTGCGTCGCTCGAATCCAGCTCGATTGCACTTGAGCTGATCGGGCTCAATCCGAAGAAGAGAAATGTCCAAACAAGTAAGCCCGCGCTGGCCATCACCATGATGAGCCAGACGGAGTTCGGAAGCCTGCTTCCCGGTTCATTCAGCATGGAGGCGAGGTTCGGTACTCGAGGTGAATTCGGAGGTCAGTTCCCGCGACTTGCGTACTGTGCTACTGGAACACGTACACCGCTCCGCTATCGCGTGCCGAGTTGTCGTCCTGGTCCCCGTCGAAGCCGATGGCGTTGCTGTCCTCAAGATGTGCCCCGACCGCGAGCGTTTCTCCCGAGAGTGCTAGCGCGACACCAAATTCATCGGCTACGGCCGTGTTCGATGCCTTGATGTATGCCTCCTGACTCCACGTTCCCGTGCCGTCCCTTTTGAATAGGTACACCGCTCCGCTCCTGCCTGCCGAGTTGTCGCCCTGGTCCCCGTCGATGCCCGTGGCGTTGCTGTCTTCGTCGTCCGCCCCGACCGCAAGCGTGTCCCCCGAGAGTGCTAGCGAAACTCCAAAAAAATCGTCGAACCCCGTGTTCGATGCCTTGATATAGGCCTCCTGGCTCCACGTTCCTGTGCTGTCCCGCTTGAATACGTACACCGCTCCGCTAGGTGTCAAGTTGTTCAGCTGGTCCCCGTCGATGCCCGTGGCGTTGCTGCGTTCAGTAGGCGCCCCGACCGCGAGCGTGTCGCCCGAGAGTACTACCGATTGTCCAAATAGATCGCCAAAGTCTGTATTCGATGCCTTGATATAGGCCTCCTGGCTCCACGCATCAAAGCTGTCCCGCTTGAATACGTAAACCGCTCCGCTATTGGGTGCCAAGTTGTTCAGCTGGTCTCCGTTGATGCCTGTGGCGCTGCTGGACTCGTTAGGCGCACCGACCGTGAGCATGTCACCCGAGAGTGCCATCGATCGTCCAAAAAAATTGAATTGGGCCGTATTTGATGCCTTGATGTAGGCCTCCTGGCTCCACGCATCAAAGCTGTCCCGCTTGAATACGTACACCGCTCCGCTATTGGGTGCCAAGTTGTTCAGCTGGTCCCCGTCGATGCCCGTGGCGTTGCTGGCCTCGCTAAGCGCCCCGACCGCGAGCGTGTCACCCGAGAGCGCCACCGATCTTCCAAAATCATCGTTCGCCTCCGTGTTCGATGCCTTGATGTACGCCTCCTGACTCCACGTTCCTGTGCTGTCCCGTTTGAACACGTACACCGCACCGCTAAACGGTGCCAAGTTGTTCAGCTGGTCCCCGTCGATGCCCGTGGCGTTGCTGGCCTCGCTAAGCGCCCCGACCGCGAGCGTGTCACCCGAGAGCGCCACCGATCTTCCAAAATCATCGTTCGCCTCCGTGTTCGATGCCTTGATGTACGCCTCCTGACTCCACGTTCCTGTGCTGTCCCGTTTGAACACGTACACCGCACCGCTAAACGATGCCAAGTTGTTCAGCTGGTCCCCGTCGATGCCCATGGCGTTGCTGCGTTCAAGAGGCGCCCCGACCGCGAGCGTGTCACCCGAGAGTGCCACCGAAGTTCCAAATCGATCGATCTCGCCCGAGTTCGAGGCCTTGACATAAGCATCTTGAGCGAAGCCGGCACTCGTCTGACGGTCGACTGTCAACGTGTACGTCAACATACTCGTACCATCCTCCGCGGTGATCACTACGTCGATGTTATTGGCACCCTCTACAAGCGAGACGCTGACCGTTGTACCCGACGCCACGCTCTGACCCGCGACAGTTATCGTCGCGTTCGAATTCGCCACGCTCGGTGTGATCTGCAGCGATGTGACCATGAAGCTCACGGTCAAATTGTAGCGCGTCGTGGCAGGGTCGAATGCGATCGAACCACTCGAAAGCGTTAGACCCGAAAGCTGTGCATTACTGCTCGCAGCGGGAGTCGTTGAAGCTGGGGGAGCTGACGATCCACCACCTCCGCCGCAGCCCGTCGCAAAAAGCAAAGTCAGAACGGCCACGCAAAGTTGAAGCGCTTGCTGAGTGGGCGAAGTGCGGTAAGTAGGAAGCTGGTTCATGGAAAGGGGAGGCAATTGAGGAACACGAGAAAGGGGAAGGAGCACCGTATTTTATCGTGAACAGTAGATCCCAGCGGCCTAATCGATGATTGCGCCCCGCTATAAAAAACCAGGACGAGAAAACGCCGCATAAACCGTTTGGGCTCAACGACTCAATTTGAATTACTTAGAGAAGAACGTGACTTCTTAGTATTTCTTGGCGGT
>JBLINP010000006.1:0-37756 GCA_047639415.1 Planctomycetota bacterium
ATCGGGCCAAAAGAATCGGATTCGGTACGAGTGGTCATAGCTATGTTTTTAAGTCGGGGAACGAGATCTCGCTCGCAGCCTAGAACTGCTCGGGTCGGTTCGACAAGCAGAGATCAGGCAATACTCTGGCATTAGCGGGGAGAACCCGGCGCAACGCGGGATTGGCTTCGTTTCGACCACGAACGGCGCGCGTGAAGTGAACAATTCAATTCGATTTCGAGCACACGGCTTGTACTGCAAAGGCAAAGCCGTTGACCTGTAGCGCATGAGCCCCAGCACAGAGAGCGTCGATCCCGAATGCGCGGTGACACCGGACGTAGACGCCCCACCGGCCACGCCCGAAGCACGCTCAATCCAGGGCTTCGGGATCGCGCTGATGGGCATGGTCATCGCCACCTGGGGCGCGATGTGCGGAATCGGCGGCGGACTGTTCGCCGTGCCGTTGCTGCACTTTGTCTACAAGCTAAAACTCAAAGAGGCCATCGTCATATCGTTGGGCTTGGTGGCGGCGACGACGGCCTCGGCAACTTTGTCCGAAGCCTTTCGCACAGACACGGCCATCCATTGGGGCGTCGTTGGCTGCCTCGTCATTGGAGCGCTCGTCGGTACACAGATTGGCTTTCGCGTCGCCAAACGCATCGAGACGCGCAGGCTCAAACAAATCTTCGTCGTCGTATTGGTGTTCGTCGGCTTTCGCATTCTCGGCCTCGGACCGGAAACGGTCGCGTCGCAGTTGGAAGCCTCTGAACTGGCTCCTATCGATTTCTTGAAGGCCGCCGCCATCGGACTTGGCGGAGGTTTCGTCTCACCGCTCCTCGGCATCGGTGGCGGACTGGTCGCCGTTCCTGCGTTACTGATCTTCTTGCCTAGTCTCGGACACCTTGGCGCTCGCGCTTGCTCGATGGCCATGAGCGTCTTCACATCGACGCGTTCGATGGTGCTCTACTACCAAGCGGGCGACCTCGATTTGCGCCGCGCGATGAGTTTTGGAATCGGCGCAGCGATCGGCGCCTTCATCGGCGTGCAACTCGTTCACATTCCCGGCGTCGCCGAGGTCGCGAAGACGATGTTGGCGGGAACGTTGCTGGTTGTCGCCTTTCGGTTTGCACTCGACCTGCGTCACAAACCCGAATCCGATTAACGCAGTCGCATCGGCACCTCGGCGCGACGCTTACTCGGTTTGCGAGAGCGGTTCGGCATCGATGGGCGGAGTCGAACGCGGAATCTCAACCTTCAACTCATCGTTGAACAGTCCAATGATCCAGTCCAGGTAAGCGCCTGCTTTGACGGGACCGAGAGTCGTCGCCGCGTCGCTGGTTGCCAAGCAGAGGCGAATCAATTCTTTGTGAGCGTGCGGTTCTTCGGGAGTCAAACAACCGACCGTTTCGAGGTGCGTTCGAAGCTTGTCCACGTTATTGCTGCGGAACCCCTTGATCTCGTCCACCGCTTCCACGAACTGCACGGGCCATTCATCGAATTCCCGCAGCAACTCCCGAACTGCATCCGCAAATACCGGGGTGACCGCACGGCTGTCCTCCACATCCTGCCAGGTGACGGGACGACCGCGACCAACATTCCAAAGCGGCATTAGCGTTTCGACAAGCTGGGCATGACGATCGAAATTGACCGCCACTTCTTCGGGTATGGCTGCGGGGCTTTGATTGTCTTCGCGCGCCGAACGCCACTGACCGACAGTTCCGATTCTCCAACTCAAACAGGTGGCCAACTCATCGAGATGATCGAAAGCGATGAGGTACAAATGCCAGGCAGACGGGCTCGCAAAACGATCGGGCGGCGGAACGTGCAACAACTGCGCATACTCTTCGGGAGTCTTGCCGGTCGGATCGGGAATCAAAGCTAGCGCTTGGTCCGCATTCGGCGGACTTTGATCCCAATCGTTCACTTCCCCCTTCAACTCGGCCAAATTGAGAATGGCTGGCTCGGTTCGGTTCAGATCTCGAGCGGCTTGTTGCCACTGAATGGCTTCGCTGGGATCCGCCGTGAAGTAAATGATCTGACGGCCTTGATCGGCAACTTCAAACAAGGTTGAAGCGATGGCGCTGAATCGTTTCGGATCACTGGTTGCCAGTGCTTCGTCCAGGCAAATCGGTAAAGGTCCGGAGAGTTCCAACTCCTCAAGCGCCGACAAACGCGCGGCCAGCAGAAGCTGGATGCGCGTTCCGTCTGAAAGCTCCTCGAGCGAGCGATCCTCGTTGGCGCTCGTGTCGCGCGCCACGAACCGGTCCAATTCATCGAGCTTCAGTTCAAAGGCATTGTGTGTGAATCGAGAAAAGTAGGACTGCGCGCGTTTCAGAATCGGAGGAGCGTGTTCACTGTTGTGTCGTGAACGAGCTTCTTCGAGCAATGTGCGCGCCAGCGCGTCTTCGATCGCCAACTCACGCTCGGCGGCAATGTCCTGATCGACGGTGTACGTGGCGGCCACGGCATCCTCGAGAACATGGGCGCCCTTGGCGCTCGCGAGCGCATGATGAATCCCTCCGGCTCTTTCTCTGAGATCACCCAGACCGTCGGCTTCCGAACTCAAGCTCGCGATCCAACCTTCAACTTCCGCAAGCTCAATCGTTTCTGGTTGCGAACTGCCGAGCAGCGGCAACTCTCCAGCACGCTCAAATCGCTCAGTGCTGCTTTTGAGTTCAAGCTGCGCGTTCCCCCGTTGCTGCCGCTCCTGTTTCCATCGAGCCAATTCCTCAAGCCTGTGAATCAACGCCGCTTGATCCCCGTGCTCGACGCCAATGCGATTCCAAATGCCGATTAGCTCGCGTTCGTTTTTATCGAGCGCCGTTTTCACACCGGCGGTTCGCACGCGAACTTGCTCCAACTGATGGTCGCACCTTTGCAAGTCACTACAGCGTGTCTCCAACGCGCGCAAAGCTGCGCGTGCCGCCGCGGTATCCTCACCTAACTTCGATTCGAACGGCGCCAGCCAATCGGCAGCCTGCTTGAGCTTCGACTGACACGTATCCTGCTCGGCCTGCAACTGCCCAGCCAAACGCGCGCACTCCTCGTCGGCCTTGCGCCAGTCGATCAAGTACTTCACTTGCAACAGCGCGCCAAGCTCGACGTAGTCCTCGCTAATGCCCGCGTTCGCCGCCCATTCGAGAAGCTCGGCCTTGCATTCGGCCTGCTTTGTCTTGGCCCGTTCCAACGCGCTCATCGCATCGCGCACTCGATCCGCAGCACGCGTCGATTGATCGGCCGCCGACAAGCGAGCTTCAAGCTCGAGCAGTTTCGAAGCGACGCCTTCGGTCGTCCAACTCGTCGGCGCGAGATTTAGTCGTTCGACCGCCTGCTGCGCATGAGCGCGCGCGCCGTCGGCATCCGAGTTTGTTGCGCTGGTTTTCGTCGTTCCCATCGCACGCGTGAGAAACAACATGACCGCGCCCGACAAAATCAACACACCGGGAGGAAGCCCGGCGGGCAATTCCGCAGTGAACGCAATCGCGCCGAGCGCGAGCATCAATATCGCTAGGCCGAGTAAGGCTTTCGAAATCCAAGTAGCTGCACTCGTGCCAACAACACCATCCGGCGTCCGCAGCCAGGTCCGAATCCCGTCGACGGCAGATCGCAACGCAACAGCATCCTCTCCCTCCGACCAATCCTGCCAAACCGTGGTGGCGCGCTCGGCAACATCCAATTTTGACTTGGCCGTGCGCAAGCGGTCCAGCTTCATCGCCAGCGCATCGAGACTGCCCCGATCCAAGTCTTCCACAGAATCATCGACGACGATGTGAGCGCGCGCTGCTTCGCAAGCTTGATTGGCTCCGGCAAGTTCAACCACCAGCGACTCGATGCGGACTTCAGTCTTCACCAATTCTTCAAGTCGAACGATCCAAGCTTCCAACTCCTCTGCGTCAGGCGCCGAACCTTTGAAACTCAGTGCCCGATGTTCAGCATCAAGCTTTTCAGTCTCCTCCGCCAGTCCACGAAACTCTTTGCGTTGATGCTCGAGCGTCTTCGTTAGCTCTTTGATCCGCTGACCCTCGTCCCCCACGAGTTGATCCAGCCCTTCGGCGAACCCCTCCAACCGACTCTCGCAACTTCGAACCGTTTGATGACTGCGAACCAAATCGGCGAGCGCAACCGCAGCCTCTTTGTGCTTGGCCGCCAGGGTTGCAGCCGCAATGTCGACGTCGAGTCGTGCGAGTTCCTTTTCCTTTTGATGCAAGCCCTTGGCTTTGCTCTGTGCGTCCAGGAGATTCCGCTTGGCCTCCCTGCGTAGCGCGGCATGACCACTCGTCGCGGCCAAGCGCGGCTTGCGTTCAAACTCCATCTCCGCCGCAACGAAGTCCAATCCGCCCGCCAGCTCCCGCGCAACACGATGAGCGACTTCTCCATCACCCTTGTCCCCGGATTCGAGTAGCGTGCGAATTCCAAAACGCGCCAAACTCGCCGCGCCTGGCGGAATGGGCGCCGATAGCGCGGGTTTCCAATGAACTTGGCTCGCGAACAGTTCACTACTAAACGATTCTTCGCCAACGGACCAACGCGACTTCAATCGCGCATCGAAGGGCTCCGCATCGGGCCACATGAGAGCCCGAATCGAGCGTGCAATCGTCGTTTTGCCCGACGCGTTCGGACCAAGGACCACCGTGATTCCCGAGCCGAGCTTTAGAGCCGGCAAGCCACTCCCCATACCCGGCGACTTTTCGATGTGCAGTTCGTCAATTCTCACGACTGCACCTCTTCGCGTTGGGCCAGTAAGGTGCTGAGGACTCGGCGAGCGGACCGCTCAAGCATGTCTTTCGCGGAGGGCACCGGATAATCTTCCTCGTCTAAGTCCCAGCCCATCGCGACGAGGTCGTTGATCTCTGCTTGCGCACCACTCGCGGTTGCTAGTTGATTCCCAGCGCGCAAGTCGAGCACGCGTTGCGCGACGTAACCGAGAGGCGTGGGCTCGAGTGCCAGCGTTTCCAAATCGATGACGAGCGTCGTTTCATCGCGCGACTTCTGAATCACGACGCGCAGTTCGCCCGCGTTGAGATTGCGCGGTCCCCCGCCACTCGCATACTCGCGCGGCGCACTGCAATCAGGCAGTTCGCCAGTGAGATTCACGCGCACGATCAATGCCTGCAGCGTGTCTAAGTTCAGCGTCTCAGACGCGGCCACCCATTCGCGCACAACCGTCATGACGCGCGAGTGAACACTTTCAACGTCGTCGCAATCTTTATCGGTGAGCGGAACTTCGAGGTACTCGAATCGCACGGGCTCCAAAGAGAGTTGCTTCGCTACGACCCGGTCGCCTGCGACAGAGACGCGCCAAGCTCCGCGCAAACCGGGTTCGCCCGGATCCAAACCGACCAAGGAACCGAGGTAACCGATCGGCACGGCCTCATCGAGATCGCCCGGTTGATGGATGTGCCCCAAAAACCAAGCGTCCAGGTTCGTGTCCACCAATCGCGATCGTGAAACCGGAGCGTAATTGGAACTCCCCGCGTCCAAGTCGGTATGCAGCACCCCAATCACTTTCGCTCCACTGCGCGTGCTGTCCTTGGCGGTGGTGAACTCGCCGTGATCGAGCGGGCAGTTCGAGAAATGCCGTTTGGGGAATGACCAACCCAGCAAATCGATGGGACGGCCCGAGCCGGGCACTTCGAAACGCTCCCAAGTTCCGCCGGCGCCTAACAATCGCACGCCTTCGACTTGCTTAATCAGTTTGGGAAGCACATTGCCATCGTGATTGCCCGCGATCGCAACCACGGCAATGCCCGCTTCCACCAAACGCTTGACCTCGCGCTCCAAAAGGAAGGAGGCTTCGAAATAGTCATCGTCGTGATCCACCAAGTCGCCCGCGAAAATCACAACGCGCGGAGGCGACTCGAGTGCGTGATCTACGACATTGGTGAGCGCGACTGCCGGCGAAAGTTCGCGAGCCGTCAGTCCATGCTCTAGAAGCGCAGCATCCATTCCGACCGGACGACGTCCCAAGTGAACGTCGCCGATGAACAGCAACTCTGCGTCTTTACGTTCCGCCATGAATTCTTCTCTGACCTACAAGAGGCCGATGTCGCGCAACGCGTCGAGGTCCTTTTGGATCTCGCCCACCGTCTTTTGCAAACCGATGCGAGCTTCGGTATCGAGCGGAAGCTCGACGATCTTCTCCACGCCGTCCTTGCCCAGAATGGCAGGTACGCCGGTGTATACGCCTTCGATTCCGTATTGACCGTTGAGGTAGCAAGCCGAGGGCAGCAAGCGCTTCTCATCGTTCAAGATCGAACTGGCCATAGCGACCGCGCCCGAAGCCGGCGCGTAAAAGGCGCTGCCGGTTTTGAGCAGGTTGACGATTTCGCCGCCACCCTTGCGCGTGCGCTCAACCATCGCATCGATCGTGCGTGTGTCGACTAGGTTCGAAATGCCGATGCCGTTGACCGTGCAAAAGTGTTCCATCGGAACCATTGAATCGCCGTGCGCTCCCAACACCATCGCGTCGACGTCGATCACGGATGTGCCCGTTGCTTCGGCGATGAACCAGCTAAAGCGCGCCGAATCTAATACGCCGGCCATTCCGACGACGCGCTTGGCTGGGAAGCCCAATTGCGCGCGCATCAGATAGACCATGATGTCGAGTGGATTCGAAACCACGATCACGTGCGCTTGCGGCGATAGATCGCGGATGTACTTCGCGACTTCGCAAATGATGCGACCGTTGACCTCAAGGAGGTCGGAACGACTCATGCCCGGCTTACGCGGCAAGCCAGCCGTCACGATGAAGAGATCGGAGCCCGCCGTGTCGGCCGGATTGTTCGTCCCCACCACACGCGATCCAAAGCCATCAATCGCCGCCGCTTGGCAAAGGTCGAGCGCGATGCCCTGCGCGCGACCCTCGAGAATGTCGATCAGGACGATCTCGGACGCCAATTCGCGTTGGGCGCATCTCTGAGCGCAGGTCATGCCGACAAAGCCGGCTCCAACAACGGTGATTTTTCTCTGGGCGATCGTGCTCATGGGGTGGGTCCTGATCCTGGGCAGGTGCACACAGGATAGAGCCACGGGCCAGCCCCACAAGCATGGAATCGATCTGGATTGTATCTGGTCGGCTGAAGTCTCAACTTTTGTTGTGGGTGGCTGGCTGGGGGCCGCTCATTGGGCCGGAAGATTTTGGGGATCGTCTGTGGCGTTGGTGGATGATTGACTGACGAGAACGGGCGAGATTCTGGGGCACCGGCCGGACCGGGATCAAACTGGACAACTGCGAGCGAGATTGGTGCATGCGTGGTGGAGACTGGGCTGGGAGAGGTTGCGTCTTCGACGAACGAGAGCGAAGAAAAGTACGCGCATGGGGCATGGGCAAGAGACGTGGTTGGAGAGCTAATCGCTTTTGAGGAAAGAGAGAAGAATTACTTAAACGGGAGGGGTCGGGAGTTGGCGGAGGATTGTGAAGTTTGGGAGAAGGGCGCGGGATTGCGGTTTTGGGGAGAAGCGTTGAGTTGCGGAGGCTGGAACCGATCAACTGATGACGATGGACGATGGACTATTAGTGCCGGAAATTTAGCTATGACATTTAGGGCCGGAATTAGAATAATAGACTGAGCTGCTCGACCGGCTTGTATTGAACTATAACACAAACGCACTGAATCGCCGATTGGAGCAATCATTCGGCACTTATATGCGTATTAAAGCCATTTTGATTGTCATGTTTTCGGCACTAATCCGTACATAAGTTCATGAACACAAGATTCGCAACAATGGATTCAACTTCACTCGTTCCCGAACTCTCCCTCGGTCAATTTCGCACGGTCACTCGGCAGGTTGGTCGCTCGAAGAATGGCACTAATCGAAATGTGCGAAAGCTGTCGAAGGTGAACGCGAAGCTAAGCTCGACTGCGAAGCCAAAGTTGACCTCGAAGGTGAATGCGAAAGCGAATGCTGGTCAGGCGGCAAGGCTTGGTGGGCGTCAGAGTTCGAACTCAAACGGCCGGTCAGTTTCCAACGGCAAGCCAACTTACGTGAATCCTGATGAGCCCAAGCTCGCAACAAAGTCGGGCAAAGTCTTCGCCAACCGCTTTCACGCCCGCGTCGTTCGCGGCTGGAACGCGATCAAAAAAGCCCTGCGCTACGTCGTGCAAAACGCGCGCAAGCATCAAGTCCCGATCCCAGCCGGCCAATGGGACCGCTTCTCCTCTGGTCACTATCGACACGCCCGCTCAACAAAAGCAAAGCCTCTCCCCATCCTCCATGCCAGTGGCTCCTACCTAATCATGTGCGCCACTCTCCAGTTGCTCCCCCGCGAATTTCAAGGCCCGCACTACAGCGCCGACCCCACTTGCTAGCCCGGATTATTCATGAACCGCGAGGCAAAACGCCTCGAATTGGTTCCTGCTGGCACTTTGCAGATACTTGCCCCCGCAGACGACCTTGTAAGGTCGTCGAGGACGCCAGTATCTGCAAAGTGCCAGCAGGAACCAATAGACCGGCAGTGCCGGTCGTTCGTGGTGTTTCGTCCGCGTGTTCATGAATAATTCGGGCTAGTACCCCTGTAACTCCTCACCAACGTCACCCCGCATCACCTGAACTGCGCAGCCGCTGCTCTCCCTCCCAATCGCCTCTCTCCCCGGCAACTCCAACCCCTGCCGTTTAAGTAATTCTCTGACCGCCGCACCAACCCTGCACTTCCTTCCAACCATCCCGCTTCCACCACTCGCGTCGGAAATCCTCTGTTGCCTTGAGAAGCTACGCCTGCTTCTTCCACCACTCGCGCCAAGCCTTAATTCGACGCTCGCGATCGGATTCCCGAGCCGCTGGGTCAAACCGGAAGTTCTGAGCGGTAATCGTCCGCAAGGACTCCACCACCACTTCGCGCACCGACTGAGTCTCGTCATCGAGCGCGTCAATCAGCGCTTCGACGGCAAGCTCGCTGGCCAAGTCGCCAAAGATGCGAGCGGTGGCGACGCGAACGAAAATGTCGCGATCATCCAGCATCTTGATCAGGTGCGGGATCACCGCTTCATCTTTGCTTTCGCCTAAAGCGTTGACGGCCGTCCAACGTGTATCAGCGCTCGGGCTCGACAATTTTTCGATGTAGGCATGCCAGTCAGGAGTCGCATCCAAATCGTCTACAGATTGATTCGACGAAGCGACATCTCCGGTGGCGATCGCCTCCGTCCAACGTTCGACAAGCAAATTCACTTGGCGGTTCAAGTCGGCCAACTCGCTCTTGATTTGCGCAGACTGCTTGATGGAAAGCCGCGCGTCCGTCTCCAATTTGGTCAGTCGGTTCGAGACTGCGGCGATTTCGTTCAGCCTGGTTCCGAGCGCTGCCAATTGTTTGTCTATCCCGGCGCGCTGAGCCTTTTGTTGCGTTTGTAGGTCAGCGGCCTGCCCTGTGAAGTCCACTCGTTGCTCGGAAGCTTTTTTCTCCAACTCTGAACGCAATTTGGATTCGCTGGAAGCTAAGCGGCGCTGTAATGAAGCCACTTGAATGCGATTGTCCGCGCGCACGGATTGAATGCGCTCGCCGTACTCGACGGTGACGAATACGGAAGCTGCCAATGAGGAGACGGCGATCAGTCCGATTAGAAACTGCACGGTGCCTCCGGTTCGAGCCGGCTTGGACTCAGGTACGCCGGTGAGATGGGGCACACCGGGCAACGGCGGTGAGCTGAATGGCATGGGAGCTTCGCCAAGATTCGAAGCTGTGCCGAAGCTTTCGGGTGCGGAGCGAAGCTCTCCAAACAAGTTTGCGCCCTCCGAATCCAAGGCTCCCCCTCCGTCGGAAGCACTTTGTTCGGGCGGACTCATCGCTTGATCGCAGCTGGCGCAAACCACCCGCTCGCCTAATTTCCGAGCCAATCCCCCATCCAGATCGACTTGGGGAACGGATTCGTTGCAAATATCGCAGAAGAAGAGGTCCATGGTTTGAGCGGAATCCGTGCTGTCGAAGTGATCTGAAGCCGAGCCACCCCCAAAGCGGCGTGAAGGCATATATTGATATAGTCCCTGCTCGGGACATCCCTACAACTTCTTCTTTGGGAAGAGATTGCACGTAAACTAGTTTGTACGAGCTTCGTTCCGAAGCTTTGGCCACGAATCTCTTGATCCGGGCAGCCTCACCGCAGCTCAACGTATCGCTCCCCTAGTTCCAATTCCCCACGCCCACCTTGCAACTCAAGCTTACTCAGCAAGCTGAATCCCGCCTCGAAGTAGCGGGCTTAGAGTTTTTGGCCCGCTTTCTGGAGGTTGAGGCCCGTAGGCGTCCCGACAATCTCGAAGCCTTAGCCGAGTTGGGTCATGCTCTCACGCGACTGGGACGTGTAGCGGAGGGACTCGAGGTCGACCGCAGGTTAGTTCAGTTGGCACCCGATAATTCGACGGTGCACTACAACCTGGCCTGTTCTCTGTGCTTACTCGAACGGCCGGACGAAGCGCTCGATGCTCTCGAGCGATCCGTGAAATTGGGCTACGACGACGCAAGTCATCTACTTGCAGACGAAGACCTCACTGGCCTTCGCGATGAACCGCGTTTCATCGAAGTCATTCGCAAGCTGAGCGAGTAGCTCGAACTCGCGAACGTCGATTAGCGTTTGTTGAGCAGACCTTCGCCGGTGCGTGCGAGCCACCAGCCTTCCCAACGAGCAATAGCGCGCTCGCGGTCTTGCTCGGCGCCACGTGAGTCATAGCCAAAGCGCTGACCCGTGGTTTCTTTCAATGCACGCTCACACAGGGAGCGAACAAATAATTCGGTGTGGCGCAAGCCGCCGATGAGTGCCGGGATCTCGCTCCAATCGCCCAAACGCAAAAGTGTGCGTGCGCGTTCCAAAAGTAGGTCGCCACTCATGCGCTCCTCACTCCACGGAATGATTTGGAGGGGTCGAACCAAGCGTTGGTCGCCGGTTGCACC
Source organism: Planctomycetota bacterium (assembly GCA_047639415.1). Lineage (GTDB taxonomy): Bacteria > Planctomycetota > UBA1135 > UBA1135 > OFTM34. The sequence continues at coordinate 10,856 of JBLINP010000006.1, forward strand.
AAGAGCGGCCAAGGCGGAAGCGGCCACTTCATCACTGGGGTCAAGCGCGAGACGCAACAAGGTTGCGTAGGCCGGTTCCCCGATCGATGCAAACCAACGAATGGCTTCGAGTCGCTCAACCCCGTGCAACCAAGGCAAGCGTTCGGCTTCCTCTTGAATCTGCTGACGAAGAATCGGTGAACCCGACAGCCAAGCGCCGGTGCGCTCGTGGTTGGCTTCTTCAGCTTCGCCGGTTGAAGCGCAGCCACTGGCTAGCAAGGTCACTCCCATAATCGCGAGAGTGAGAGTGCGGCGAGCGGAACGGAAAAGAGTGGTCGATAAATTGGTCATCTTCGTGGGTGTTTCGCGGCTACCTTGCGGATCAAGGGAACGATCTCAGACCTATCGACTGGTTCGTCAAAGTCCTTAACGGGCAGAACCCCGAGCTACGCGCCACCCGGCTGCAAATAGGAAGAGCGCTCCTGCGGCGAGGGTTGCTAGCGCGAGAACTCGGGCGCCAGACGCGCTTGACGGGGTCAAGAAGCTGGTTTCGCGTTCGAAATTGGTGATGGCGTCGTTTTCAGTCGGAGCGGGAAATTCCGCAGCATTCCGCGGCTCTTCGAACTCGGCGGCCCGCCGCTGCGGGAGAACCAGACGGTGAATTGGTGCTCCAGTGGCGGTTGTCAGCTCGAGCATGAGCGTCCCTCGATCAGTTGAGTGACGCGCTCCATCGAACTGTGCCACTCTCACGCTCGGATCGGCCAGGCCCGCGCCCGTGGTGGGCAGGCAGAACAGTAAGGGCGATTCGTTTTTGGCCGCTCCGGTGCTGGAGTTGTCGGCGTCTTGCGAGGATTGAATCCGTCCGTGGATCACGAGCGGCAAACCCGTATCCAATCCACGAACGATGATTTCGCGATCGGCGAGACTCACGCTCGGAAACTCGACATTGTTCGGACGGCGCGCGCACCAACGCAGTATCGGAGTGAGATCCGTGAGACGAGCTTCCCAATCTGGTGCCCAGTCGGCGAAGGGTAAGCCGGCCATGAAAACCGTGCGACCGAGACCAAAACGTTGGGCGGCGAGCACGGGTTCGCCAAGCTCTGAGATCAAAACGGGAATGGCTTCCGGACTTAGATCGGCGCGAATTAAACGCCCGACATCGGCAACGCGAACGCTTGCGGGGAAGACTTCTTGCGCGAGTTGTCCCCCAGCGTGTTCAAGGCTGATCGCGCCCGCTTCCCTTACGCGTTCGCGATTCACTTCGCGACCGAATAGCGCGCCGAGATCATTTAGATCGTCGCCAGCAAACAAGTCATCTTGATTGCCAACTAACGAACTGAGAAATTCGAGATTCACATCCTCACCGACAGCGAAGACCACCAGGCGCGTTTGCGTCGAAGGCAAAGTCGTTCGCAGTTGTTCCGCTCGCTGTACGGCATTGAATACTTCGGATTGTTCGCGTCCATCGGTCAGCAGCAAAACCAGTCCTTCATTGGCTGATTTTTTGCGCTCCACGAGCAACTGTTCCAGGGAATCAAGAATTTGCGTCGTGCCGCCGGGCACGCGGGCGTCAAGCAATTCCGTTGCGAGCCGTTCGCGGTCGACGCGATCGTTTCCGGTTTGTCGTAAGAGCTGTCGCTTGTGCAACGCGCCGGTAAAAAAGGCCAGCTCGATCGCATCGCGCTCGGGCGCTGCGCGCACGAGCTCCCGAACGGCAGTGCGAACCGAAGCAAAGGGCGCGCCCGCCATGCTGCCTGAGCCGTCCACCAAAACCAAAACTTCGCGTGTGCCAGGTTCGCTCGTTTTTGGCCGCATCGGTAAGCTTTGGGCGATTTCAGACGCTTTCGCGGCCCCGCTCCATTCGCCCAAAAAACGCCAGCCGCCCGCAACGAACAGTCCCCCACCCGCTCGAATAAAGGCTGTGCTCAATCCCGCCGGCAACTCGCTCAAGCGTTGATCAAAAACAAACAGCGCGTCGAGCTCGGGCAAAGTTGCAGCCACATCAACTGGATCTAATTGAATCGAAACGGCACCGGGTATTTGAGTCTGGAAGTATTGCTCCAGCCTCGGACGCAGTTGTGATGCACTCAACCACCCCACCACGAGCGGGTCCCCCACAATGACGGAGCCGCGCGCGGCGTCGTTTTCCGGAATCGGATCGAACGCTTGCGGACGATTTGAATCAACCAGCCGCGCCACGATCGTCGTTCGCCCAAAACGAGCGGGTCCGATGGAGAAAGAACGTTTCGAGGAAGTGGAACGCGCAACCTGAGCGGTGTCGCCTCCGTCATTCGATTCCCACACATCGATCGAAGTCGTGCGAACACCCTCACGATCGGTAGCGATGATTTCGACGCGATCCCAAACGCGTTCATTCGAGCGGCCGACCCGGCAATCCAATCGCAAGGTTCCCACTAACGGCGCACCAGGTTCGAGTTGTTCGGGCAACTCCAAAGCACTCAAAGCGACGTCAGTGCGCTCGGGCATCAGCCGGACGAATCCTCGCCAATTCAAGCCACGGGTAATCAATTGCTTGAGAGCGATTCTCGGATTGTCCTGCGTGTAAGTCCCGTCTCCGATGATCAACAACGAAGCCTGTTGTGCACTGGATTCAGCGAGCACTAGCTTCACCAGCAACAAGCCTGCTGCGATGCGACTGCCTTCACCCGAATCGTTCGTGGCGAGCGGATCGAACGGTTTTGAATTCAGTCCGCGCAGTTGATCCCGAAAGTTCGCCGGATCCCCAGGACCGAACGCAATTCGCACGTCCTTCGACACGATGACAATCGCTAATTGCTCCAATTCGGCCTCTGCCGCTTCCGCCTCGGTCTCCAAACGCTCGCGCACACTTCGCGAATAGTTGGGCGAAGGTCGCGTGGCACTGGCCGACGCGTCGACGAGCACGACGCGTAAATTCGGAGCGAGTTCCGGTTCCCCCTCGAGCATCAATCCACCCGCCACCGCCAATAAAATGGCTCCGACAAGGGCGAAGATGAATTCGATACGGAGTTTCACGAGGGATTGGGCGCGATCATCGAAGAGTCGGAACAATCATTTTATGCCGAGAACATCGCGCAGTTTCGGGTGCTCTAACTCTCTTTGGCTGAACGCCGGATCCAGCCGCCACCCAATAGCCGGTTACCGCGATAAACAGCCGCGCCTTGTCCGGGAGCGAGTGAAAATTGCGGTTCGTCAAAGACGACGTCGGCTTCCGCTCCACTGACTGTAATCGTGGCGGGTGCAGCTTGATGGTGATATCGAATTTGCACTTCGGCGCGGAACTCTCCGGACCCCGGCACATCGAAACCAATCCAATTGGCCTCACCGAAGCGCATGTGAAACTCGCCGCATTCCGCTTTGGTTCCGAGCACGACCGTACCTGTGTTCGGTTCGGTTTTGATCACGTACATCGGTTCGCCGAGCGCAACACCGAGACCGCGGCGCTGTCCAATCGTGAACAGTTCCGTACCCCCGTGAACACCGAGTTCTTTACCGGCGGTATCGACGATCTTTCCGCGATGCAGAGGAGTATCGTGCTCTTTCAGTAGATTGCGATAATCGCCCGACGGCACGAAGCAGATCTCTTGGCTGTCGGCTTTCTTTGCGGTTCGAATCCCCATCTTCTCCGCCAACGCGCGAACTGCGGGCTTACGCATACCGCCCAATGGAAAACGAGCGCGAGCCAAGTGCGCTTCGGTCACACAGAACAACTGATAGCTTTGATCTTTGTTTTCGTCGACGCCACGTCGAACGATTACGCGCCCACCATCGGGGCCATCTTTCGGAATCTCAACCTGCGCGTAATGTCCCGTCGCCACTCCTTCGGCGCCAAGCTCATCCGCGAAGTCCATCAGTCGTGAGAACTTCAAGTCGCGATTGCAAACGGCGCATGGGTTCGGCGTGCGCCCCGCTTTGTACTCGTCTATGAAATACTGAATCACGCTCTTGAACTCCTGCTTCAAGTCGACGGCTTGAAACGGAATTCCCATCGAAGCCGCAACCATGCGAGCGTCACGAGCGTCACCTATGGAGCAGCATGACTTCTTGGGCACATCTTCCTCGGCGACTTCGACACCGTTGCGCATGAACAATCCGACCAAATCCATTCCCTCGGCCGCCATCATTTGCGCGACGACCGACGAATCGACACCACCGCTCATGGCCACGACCCAACGGGTCTGCGTGGCGGGGGTGCCTTCGAGGAATGGGAGGTCGGGACAGGTGTTCATGGTGAGCGCGTTTTGGAGCAGGCGGGCGAGGGAGGCGCTGCGAAGCAAGCTCGGGAGGGAGGCGCTGAGGAGCAAGCTAGCAAAGGAGAGAGTAGAGCGGCGCCCTCGAGCCCGCCAGGATCGCTTTTCGAAGGAGTTTACAGTGGCATCTGTCGCCCGGGGCCTCGTTCGATTAGCTTGCCTGCCCGAATTCGAGGGGAGCCTCGAAAAAATCTCCACGACCTGGACGCCATCGAGCTCCAGCCCAGCACCCGAACACTGCCATGAACGCCCTGATCTCCCTCGCTCTTCTTTTCCAAGGCACCGACCTGCCCTCAGTTCCGCTGGAGGGGGATGGTGCAGATTCCGGACTGGGAAGCATGTTTATCCCCATCATCATCGTGATGGCACTGTTTTACGTGATCATGCTGGGACCCGAGAAGAAGCAGCGCAAGAAGCGCGAAGCGATGCTGGCCAGCATGAAAAAGGGTCAGAAAGTCATGACCACGGGCGGGATGTACGGAGTCATCGGCGCAGTGAGCGACGACGTGATTACGCTGATCGTCTCGGAGGGAGTGCGCGTGCGCTTCAGCCGCAGCGCGATTCAAACGGTCATCGACGACGAGAAGAACGCCAAGGCCGATCAGAAGGCCGAAGAGCCCAAACTGATCGAAACGGCCAAAGCCTAGAAACGGCTCAGAATCAAAAGCGGCTCCATTTCCTGTTTGGCAGGGTTTGGAGCCGCTTTTCGTTAACGGTTTGGACGAGGTCCTGCTGCAGTGATTGGCGAGGGACAGCATTCGTTCGCACGCGTCTCTTCGTCTCTCGATACTCGCCGCGGATGGCGCTTCGAATCTACGACCTCCCCACTCAACTCCTTGGACTCGTCGGTGAAAAACTCGCCGCGCGTTACTTGCGACGGAAGGGCTGGCGAGTTCTGGCGCAACGCCTGCATACCGAATCTGCGGAGATCGACTTGGTCGCGCGCGATGGCGAGCAACTGGTTTGCGTCGAAGTCAAAACGGGTCGATTGCCCTTTCGCGCGAGCGCGCTGGGCGGACGGTCCCCCGTCTTGCGCTGGAGGCCCGGGCGCCGAGCGACTCGCCGTCAACTCGCTCGATTGAGGCGAGCGGCGGGTCAAATCAACGCTGGTTCTGCCCGAAAGGCGCGGGTAGATTTGATCGAGGTGCTGGTCGAGATGGCGGGGAACGAGGTTCGTTTCATTCACCATCGCGATTGCCGCCAACCCCCGAAAGCGCCGCCGAGTTCACCATGAAGCTGGCTTTTGCAGCTAAAATGCCCTCTGCGCGCAGGCGCTGCCCCCACAACCAACTTCCTTGGATTCGGGTGGGAGATCCCATTCATCCTCTGCCATTAAACGGTCGATGGGTTAGATTCCCCCGCCTTTTTCGGCCTTCCTGCCCAGTCCCCCAGCCTCCGCCACTTCCGTCCACCAGCCGGATGATCCACGTCCTCCGCCACTACTTCCCCCTCCGTAAGGGGCTGCTCATCATCAGCGAAGCGATTCTGCTGACGCTGGTGGTTTATCAGGTCATGTCCAGACATCTCGTCGGGCAGCTCGATCCGCAGATCATTCGGGACCTGGCTATTCGCGGACTTTCGATCGAGGACGCACTCAACCATTGCTTGCTGGGCGCCTTTCAAGTTTCGGTGTTGGCGCAGATCGCCATCGGATTCAACGAGCTTTACGACTTCCGCGTCTCCAGCTCACGCTACTCCCGCGCCTCGCGCTTTTTGGGTTCGGCCGGCAGCGCCGTTTTGATCGTGCTCGCCGCCATGCTCGTGGTGCGACTGTCCGCCGCCCAACACATCCTCCTATTCGCGGGAGTCCCCTTCACGCAACAGGCGCTCCTGCTCACCGTCTCGCTCGTGATCGGCTTCGCGGTCCTGTTCGTCTGGCGCACAATTTTTCACGCCGGTCTTCGGAAACTCAGAATCGATGAGCGCGTTGTGATTCTCGGTTCGGGCCGCGGCGCACGCAGCTTGGCGAAGGAATTGTTGGAGCGCGAAGACACCGGCTATCAAGTGGTTGGAATGGCCGCTCCTGAAGGAGCGTGGGAATCTGCTCCTTCATCGGAAACTCCGCCGACGGCGATGCAGTTCGTCCCGCATAGCCGACGCGCGGCCGATGGCAATGCCGTCTCCGTACTTGACGTGAACGGCGAGGAAACGTCCGAGCGGCGCGCCGAGGATCAAGAACAGACCGGCGTTTTGATGTGGATGGACGCAAACCAAATACTCGACGAATCCGCTCAACCAGTGCGTCGCGAGAAAGCCTTGTTCGAACTGGTGAACGAGCTCAATGTCAGCGGCGTATTTGTCGCTCTCGACAATCGACGCGGCGTGCTCCCCACCGAAGACTTACTGCGTTGTCGTTTGGCCGGAGTCATCGTGGAAGAAGGCGAAGCGCTCTACGAGCGAGTGGCCGGCAAAATCACCGTGGAAGCCATGCGTCCTTCTTACCTGATCTTCAATCAAGGCTTTGTTCAGAGCGCTTCGGCCCAAGCCGCGAAACGCATCCTCGACATCGTCTGCGCGCTGGTTGGAATCGTCCTCGCCATGCCGTTGATGATCGCCACGGCTTTGATGGTTCGCTTTAGCTCGCCGGGCCCCGTGCTCTTCCAGCAAGAGCGGACTGGTCGACACGACAAGTCGTTCACGTTGCTCAAATTCCGGAGCATGCGCGAAGACGCCGAGAAAACTTCAGGCCCCGTCTGGGCGACTGCTGACGACCCGCGCATCACCAATGTCGGCAAATTCATGCGCAAGACACGCCTCGATGAATTGCCACAGTTGTGGAACGTCTTGATGGGCGACATGTCGATGGTCGGACCGCGCCCCGAACGCCCGCACTTCGTGCGCGACCTAGAATCCAAGATCCCCTACTTCACACAGCGTCAGATCGTAAAGCCGGGATTGACCGGCTGGGCTCAGATCAACTATCCGTACGGCAATACCCTTGAGGATGCCGTCCAAAAGCTCCAATACGACCTGTTTTACATCAAGTTCCAGTCGGTGATTTTCGACCTCTCGATCCTGTTCAACACGATCAAGATTGTCGTTCTTCGCCGCGGTACTTGAAGCGTATCGAACTCTTCTACTGCTCGGTCCGAACGAGCACCATGCGCAGCCAATTGGCGCGATCCGCAACGGCGAAATCGGTAGCCACATCACATTCGATTGTGAGTAGCTTTGCACCGGTTAGATCTACTGGCGGGAAAGCGATCGGCGGCGTTCCACCGCGTACCACGCCGCTGGCGTAGGCGATTTCTCCGTCGACTTTGATTCGAAAGATGACCGACCCGCGGGCGTGCAGTCGCAAGACCGCATCATCGATCGCAATCAAGCCGCGCAACTGATTCCACTTTTCGTCCAGATCGAAGGAGAGTGAGCTGGGAGCGTGAACACCGATGCCGCGGGAGTAGGTCTCTCCGCCCGCAATCAAGGCCGTTCCCATCACTGAACGATCCATGCGATGTGGCCAAACCATGCCCAGGTCATCACCGAAGGGCGAGCCCTCTTCAATGGACGACGCCGTCAAATCGGATAGAAAGGCAACCGAACCGTCGTCCAACGAAATTTCGGACAAGACGGCAATCGGCAGCAGCAATTCGTGCTCGCCTGCAATTTGCAAAAGACAGCCGCGTCGATCGAGCAGCAACAACTGACCGCGCAATCGACTACCGTCGACTAAATCGCAAACCACCGACTCGCCTTTGCCGGTAGTGCTCGGAGCTTCATCCTCGAAAGCTTCGATGAAGAGCGCGCCGACTTCATCCCAATTGAACTTGCGAGTTCCGAGCACGCTCTCGAACTGAACACCGCTCGCGCTAAAGGATTCGACGGCTCCGTCAATTCGATCGAGATTGTCGCCAACTAGTCGGTAGAGGCGATCGCCTTCGCCGGCCGAAGACAACAAAGCCGTGCCGTCTGCGGGCAATCGCGCGGGGAAGATCAAGCTTCGTATGCCGTCGATCGGAAGCGGAAATCGAACGCCGCCCGCCAGCTCGAGCACGATGCCCTCTTCGTCACCATTAAAAACGCGGCCGCGCAATCGATCTCCGGTATGGAGCTCTAGCTCAACCGTATTCCGAGGGTCGGTCGCGACCTGCGGACGAGCATCCGTGAAGCGCACCCAAGCCGCGCCTAGTTGATTCAAAGTCGTCGCTTCGAAATCCGCGAGGCGCTGTTCGTGAATCTCCCCGCTCGGCGTTTCGAAGAGCACCCGGCCCTCGATAAGCGGCTGATAAATGGGCGTCGCGAGGCACAAGAGAGCTAGCTGAAGTGTGAGCATGATGAGTGAGTTCGGAGCCCAAGCGGGTTCGTCTGGGCGGATCGACCACAGGTGTTGTACGAACCGATCTCGCCGACGCGAAGGAGTCTCGCACAGATTGACGCCCGGAAGCGCTCCACGAAACCGGCTCTGCCACTCTGACAGCCGGACGCCGTCGATTTCAACCCAACTGTCAATTTGGCACCAAGCGAGTGCCGATCACCCCCAAAAACGGCCTTTTTAGCCCCGAGAATCAGGAAATATCGCGCGGCACCGTTCTTGCTTGGCCGGGCCAACTTCGGAAATCCGGGCGGCACGAAACGGCCGATCCGGTACTCAAAAAATCACTCTTCCGCGACACAGGCCGGCCTTCGGGGCTGTGGAAGAGAACTCAGGCCAGACCCCACACCAATCAAGTTCCAACGCGGCTTCAGCAGGCAACTCCTGAAGCTCATAACCCTGAAGCAGTAGAATCATGGTCAAACAAATGTTGTTCGAGGCTGAAGCACGTGAAGCCCTCCACAGGGGTGTCACGAAGCTCGCCAAAGCGGTTACCAGCACGCTCGGTCCGCTGGGTCGCAACGCCATCCTCGACAAAGGTTGGGGCGCTCCCACGGTGACGAAAGACGGCGTATCGGTCGCCGAAGAAGTCGAATTGAGTGACCCGTACGAGCAGCTTGGCGCTCAACTGGTTCGCGAAGTGGCCAGTAAGACCAGCGACAAGGCTGGCGACGGAACCACCACCGCGACCTTGCTCACGAACGCGATTTTCAACGCCGGCTTGCGCGCGATCACCGCCGGTGTCGCTCCCGCTAAGATCAGCATTGCCCTTCGCGACGGAACCGACGCCATCACGACCGCTCTCGATAAAGCTGCCCGTCCAGTCAAGACCACGGCCGAGATTCGCCAGGTCGCCACGATCTCCGCGAACAACGACGTATCAGTTGGAAAACTGATCGGCGGCGCAATGGACAAGGTCGGCAAAGACGGCGTCATCACCGTTGAAGACGGCAAAGCGCTCGAAACCGAAATCGAAATCGTCGAAGGCATGCAGTTCGACCGCGGTTACCTCTCCGCTCACTTCGTGACGGATCAAGATCGCATGCTCGCCGAAATCGAGAAGCCCTACATTTTGATTTACGAGGGCAAAATTTCGAACATTCAGAAGCTGCTCCCGCTGCTCGAGATGGTCAAGGAGACCAAGCGCACGCTGCTCTTGATCGCCGAGGACATCGACTCCGAAGCCTTGGCAACCTTGGTCATCAACAACCTTCGCAAAGTCGTTTCTTGCTGCGCTGTCAAAGCACCCGGCTACGGCGATCGTCGCAAAGCCATGTTGCTCGACCTCGCCGCTCTGACTGGCGCCACCGCAGTCATGAAAGACGTCGGCAAAGATCTCGACGAGCTGACCTTGAAGGATCTCGGTTCTGCAAAGCGCGTGATCATTTCCAGCGACAACACGACGGTTGTCAGCGGCGCAGGCAAGCGCGATGCGGTTGACCATCGCGTCAATCAAATCCGCGCCGAGATCGAATCGACCACTTCGGATTACGATCGCGAAAAGCTTCAAGAGCGTTTGGCTCGATTGACCGGCGGCATCGCTCAAATCAACGTCGGTGGCGCTACGGACACTGAAGTCAAGCAACGCAAGGCTTTGATCGAAGACGCGCTTCACGCAACGCGTGCAGCCGTTGAAGAAGGCATCCTGCCTGGCGGCGGAACAGCTTTGCTGCGTGCGCGCAACGTGCTCGCCAAGCTCAAGAAGAAGGACGACTTCGAGTACAACATGGGCCTCGACCTGCTTTATGACGCGCTTGCTGACCCGATCAAGATGATCGCAGGCAATGCCGGCAAAGACGGCGCCGTCGTAGCCCACCGCGTGCTTCGCGAAAAAGACGAAGCCTACGGCTATGACGCATTGTGCGACACCTACGGCGACATGTTCGAGTTCGGAATTGTCGACCCGACCAAGGTCACGAAAGCTGCACTTCAGAATGCAGTTAGCGTCGCGACTTTGCTTTTGACCGCCGACGCTCTTATCACCAACAAGCCGGAGCCCGCAGGCGCGGCACCCGCTGGCGGTGATATGGGTGGAATGGACGACATGGGCATGGGCGGCATGGGTGGTATGGGCGGCATGGGCGGCATGGGAATGGGCATGTAGTCCCCCCCTCTCTCACTCAAGCAACACATCCGTCCAAACTTTCAAAACAAACAGAACACAAAAGAACTAAGCAGGAATCACCATGGCCAAACAGATCATGTTCGACGATGACGCCCGTCAAAAGATGCGCAACGGCATCGAGAAGCTCGCCAAAACAGTGCGAGTGACTCTCGGCCCCGCAGGCAGGAACGTCATCCTTCAAAAATCATTCGGTTCACCGGCAGTCACCAAGGACGGCGTGTCCGTCGCCAAGGAAATCGAACTCTCCGACCCCTTCGAAAACATGGGCGCCAAGCTCGTTCTCGAAGTGGCCAACAAAACCAACGACATCGCCGGCGACGGCACCACGACGGCCACCGTCCTGGCCTCCGCGATCTTCAACGAAGGCTTGCGCTACTTGGCCTCGGGTTCAAACCCGATGTTGCTGAAGAACGGCATCGACAAAGCTGTCGCCGCCGTGGTTGAGCACATTGCGGGTCAGTCGCGCAAAGTGAAAAAGCGCGAAGACAAGGCCGGAGCGGCCACCATCTCCGCCAACAACAACCCCGAGATCGGAAACATTCTTGCCGACGCTTTCGAGAAGGTTGGCGATGAAGGCATCATCACCGTCGAAGAAGGCACGACGATTGAAACCCAACTCGAAGTCGTCGAAGGCATGCAGTTCGACAAAGGCTACCTTTCGCCCTACTTCGCCACCAACACGGCGAAGTTGACGGCAGAGCTCGACAATTGCTACGTGCTCATCAACGAGAAGAAGATCTCGAACGCTCGTGATTTGATTCCCACCCTTGAGCTTTGCGCCCAAGCTGGTCGCCCGCTGCTCATCATCGCCGAGGATATCGACGGTGAAGCACTCGCGACTTTGGTCATCAACAAATTGCGCGGCATCCTCAACGTGTGCGCCGTCAAAGCTCCCGGCTTCGGCGAGCGTCGCAAGGCTTACCTCGGTGACATCGCCGCCATGACCGGCGGAACGGGCATCACGGAAGAGCTGGGTCTATCCCTCGAAAACATCACCGTCGAGCAGCTCGGCCAAGCCAAGCGCGTTCAAATCGACAAGGATTCGACCACCATCATCAGTGGCGGCGGTTCGAAGAAGGACGTGGCTTCACGTTGCAAGCAAATCCGTGCTCAGATCGAAGCCACCACTTCGGACTATGACCAGGAGAAGCTCGAAGAGCGTTTGGCCAAGCTTCAAGGCGGCGTCGCCGTCGTTCGCGTCGGTGGCAGCACCGAAGTCGAAATGAAGGCCATGAAGGACCTCGTCGACGACGCTTTGGCATCCACGCGCGCCGCTATCGCCGAGGGCATCGTCCCCGGTGGTGGTGTTGCTCTCTTGCGTGCTGAAGAAGCTGTCGACGCTCTCAAGTTGAAAGGCGACGAGCGCTTTGGTGCGCAAATCATCAAGCGCGCGCTTTCGGCACCGCTTCGTCAACTGGCGAACAACGCCGGTGAAGACGGATCGGTTGTCGCTGAACTCGTGCGCGAAAAGGGCAAGACCATGGGTTTTGACTCGCTCAACTTCGAGTACGTCGACATGTTCAAGAAGGGCATCATCGATCCGGCCAAAGTGGTCCGTTCCGCTCTTCAGAACGCCGCCTCGATCTCTGGCCTCTTGCTCACCACGAGCACGATGGTGACGGATCTCAAGGACGACCATCAAGTCAAAGGCAGCTTGTCCTAACGACCGGCCGACCCCTTCATCTTTTAGAGTTCCTAGGAACTCAATGACACGGCGGAATCACTAGGGTTCCGCCGTCACGCTTTTCATCAAGCCCCCATTCTGCGCACAAGGACATGAGTCAGAAACGCGATTACTACGACGTCTTCGGAGTTCAACGCAACGCCAGCGCGGATGAGATAAAGAAGGCTTATCGCAAGCTTGCGATGAAACATCACCCGGACCGCAATCCGGATGACGCCGGCGCTGAGGAGAAGTTCAAAGAAGCCGCCGAGGCCTACGACATCTTGGGTGACCAGGAAAAGCGCGCGCAATACGACCAGTTTGGTCACGCCGCGTTTAGTCAAGGCGGCATGGGCGGCGGCGGAGCCGGATTCTCCAACATGGAGGACATCTTCTCGGCCTTTGGCGACATCTTTAGTGGTGGTGGCGGAGGCGGCGGCGGTGGCGTCTTCGGCGATCTCTTTGGAGGTGGCGGCGGGCGACGCCGCAGCGGTCCTGCTCGCGGACGCGATCTAAAGATCGTGCTCGACATGACGCTCGAAGAAATCGATCAAGGGGTTGAACGCACGATCACGCTCAAGCAACACGATCACTGCGGTGAATGTGATGGCTCTGGCGCGGAGCCCGGTACTTCGAAAACGACCTGCTCAACCTGTGCCGGCCGTGGACAAGTTCAACGCAATCAGGGCTTCTTTACGATGGCTGCTCCCTGCCCCACCTGTCGTGGCGCCGGTGAGACCCTCGAATCACCCTGCACGAGCTGCCGAGGTTCCGGCAAGAAGGTCGTCAAGAACGACGTGACCATCAACGTTCCCGCCGGTGTCGAAGAAGGCATGCGGGTGCGAGTCGAAGGATCAGGCGATGCTGGCGAACCCGGCGCTCCACGTGGCGATCTCTACTGCATCATTCGCGAGAAGGAACACCGCATGTTCCAGCGCAGTGGTCCGGACGTCATGACAGAAATCCCCTTCACCTTCACCCAACTCACGTTGGGCGACAAGGTCGAGATTCCCACACTGCGTGGCTCGGTCGAAATGACCATTCCGGCCGGCACGCAGAGCGGCAAAATCTTCCGATTGCGAGGACAGGGGTTGCCCCACGTGCAGAGCAAGTCCAAAGGTGACCAGATGATTCGTGTCTTCGTTGAAGTACCCGAAAATATCAGCAAGGAGCAGCGTGAGTTGCTCGAAGAGTTCGATCGCCTCGAGTCCGAAAAGCCGGATTCCAAAAGCTTCTTTGACCGCATCGCTAGTTATTTCAGCGCGTAGGTAGAAGACCATGAAGAGCAAGAATATGGATAATGTTCAGGACGACGAATCCCTCAACACCGAGGAACAAGAGGTTGTTTCAGAGTTGAACGCAGAATCGACCGAGAGCGAGACGACGGAAGAATCGTCACCGGAAGCCCAACGCGACGAGTACCTGGAGCTTTGGAAGCGCGCGCAAGCGGACTACAAAAACCTGCGCCGTCGTGGGCAAGCCGATTTGGAAGCGGGCATTCGCCGCAGCATGCAGCCTTTGCTCGACAAGTTGCTGCTCGTGCTCGACCACTTGGACATGGCACTCAGTGCTCCCACGCCTACGGACGAGACGCGTAACTTCGCGATCGGCGTTCAGATGACGCGCGACCAAATGATGAGTGCGCTCACGCAGGAGCAGGTCACCGAGATTGCGACCGACGGCATTTTTGATCCGGAAATTCACCAAGCGGTGGAGATGGTCAACGACTCGGGATCGGAGCCTGGCGCGATCGTCGAGACGCTTCGCAAAGGCTTCACGTGGCGCGGAGTCGTACTACGTTTCGCTCAAGTGCGCGTTGCTGCAGACGATTCAGCTTCCGAAAGCTCAGACGACGAAACTGCCGAAGACACACCGTCTGAAACGGATTCCGAATAGATCTCGATTTCGACACGAACCATGCCAACCTACGATTATCAGTGCGGAGCCTGCGGGCACGAGTTTGAGATCTTTCATTCGATGAAAGATGCTCCCAAAAAGAAATGCCCGGAATGCGGCAAGCTCAAATTGGTGCGGCAAATTGGAACTGGCGGCGGCGTCATCTTCAAGGGCTCGGGCTTCTACGAAACGGACTATCGTTCGGAGTCGTACAAGGCTGGTGAAAAAGCTGAGAGCGCGAAGGAAAAGGCCAAAGAGCCGAAAGCTGATTCTAACTCAGCGGATTCCGTCGCTTCTGATTCGAAGCCGAAGAAGGCCAAGAAAAAGTCCGAGCCAAAGTCGGACTGACGGATACGAGTCGGTTTCAACCGGCTTGATCTCATATGAATTTCGTAGCGCGAACACTCGCGCAAGTTCGGGCACCAATTTCAAGCGGGACCGAAGAGTTCGTCGACCAACTCCCCGATCGCATTGGAGTTATTGCTACCAATCACTCGGTCGGCGACCTTGAGTACATCGGGAGTCGAATCCTGCATAGCGACTCCCAAGCCCGCCGCTTCTAACATCGGGACGTCATTCATCGCGTCCCCTACAGCAACGACGTGCTCGGCAGCTATGCCGTATTTTTCCGAAAGTACGCGCAACGCCTCGCCCTTGCCTAGACACGGAGCATGTACGTCGAGAACGTGCATCGGACTGTCGCGATGATGGGCCAACATCGAAAGCGGAAAGCTCGTCGTGTACACAGGGCGCTCGATGAATTCCGCCATGCGCTTTTCTTGCCTCTCGTACTCCGTGTCCAACGAGAAGAGCGTCAATCGAATCAGGTACTCATTCGGCAGTTGATCCGGTTCGCAAATCTGAAGACCGCGCATTTCGGAAATGGCTGCAGCTTCGATTTCATTTCGAGGTGCGTACGAAAACTTAGCGCCCGCCCGCGAAACGACGACGAACAAATCTTCCTGGCGAGCAAACTCCATGGTCTTCGCGATCGTGACTCCCGAAACAACGCGCTCCTCGACGAGGCGCTTGGTTCGAGGGCAGTAGACGCCAGCGCCGTTGTAGACGATCGCTAGATTCTCAATCTCTAACTGCTCCAGTATCCCCGTAGTGGCCAACTCCGAGCGCCCCGTCGAAATCATCACGCGGATGTCGCGACGGTTGAGAGCCCGCAAGGCGGTTTTGGTGTACTCGGGAATCTCGTTCTGATCGTTAACCAGCGTTCCATCGAGATCGAGCAGAATGGCTTTGTACGTTGAAGCTTGAGGCATGACGCTACGTTACGAGTTAAATGCAGCGGGTTCGATCCCGAAGTCGATTGACGAGAGTTTCGTCAGCAACTTTCGTGACCGAACCCGATTGGGAGTATCCAGTTTCAATCAGGGCGCATCGATCGTCGAATTCGCGGTTTGACCCGCGGCGACATCGATGGCCTCACCGGTGTCGACGGGCTGCCCCATACCATTCGCGAATCCCTGGACCATCAATTTCCAGAGACCAGGTCGCAATCCGGTCAGCGTGGTCTTTCCGGACGGACCAACCATCCCGCGAGCGTCGTCTACATCTTCGTCGCCTTGGAATTCGGCCGTCACCATGCACATGCCTGACGGATTGCCTTCAGCGTCAACGACGAAGACCTCGATTTTTCCAGCGGCCGCCAACACGATGTCGACCCCGCCGCGAACGCTGTCCTCGCCCACTGTTACCGGCTCGGAGCGCGTTTCTTCGAAGTAAGCGCCGTCGGCGACGATCACGATTTCGGCGTTCGCCGGAACACCCCGGAGGCTATAGAAACCGTCAGCATCGGTACGCGTTCGACCATCCTCTTCGCCTCCAACACTCATGCTCGCGGCACCGTCGTTGTCGTCCATCATGATGAACTCCATTCTGACAGCCCGACCAGGCGTGGAGCGTTCGGCTCGAACCTCTACGCCTGAAACCGGTTTGCCGTCACCGTCAACAATCCGTCCTTCAACGATTGTGATGGTTAGGTCGACGTTGAAGTTCATGTGAACATCGCCACCGCGATCCCTGATTTCCAAATCTCTTTCGGCGGGCAGGACTCTCGTGGGGTGGGTGATTTCGAGCGTGTACTTACCTGGTTTCACGTCGTCGAAACTGTAGTAACCGTCGCCATCAGATCGGGCTGAAGGTCCACCGCCTCCGAACATCGCTGCCATGTCGGGCACACCTTGGTCCTGCCCCTCGCTCGCTTTCTTCAATTTCAGAGTGGCACCGGCGAGAGGCAATCCGCCCTCTAGAACCTTGCCCTCTAGCAATCCAGACGGACTTGCTTCTAGTCGAAGAGCACCCGCGCTGCCTTCGGATACTTTGATATCGCCCCATGCTTCTTTGTTACCGCCACCTCCGCCACCGCTCATCATGATCACAGCCTCGCCGCCAGCCATGAATCCAGCACCGGGACCAGAATTCGAATCTTGAATCCGGAAGGAATGGACGCCCGCTTCCAAGTGAGCGAATTTGACAAGACCCTCGGAATCGGTGCGCCCCTTTTCGCCACGTCCACCACCGAACCGCATCACACCGCCTTCCGAATTAGGTGAACGATGTTCAACCTTCACATCGGTCATCGGACTGCCGTTTGGATCGAACACGGAAACGTTGACCGTGCCGCCTTGGTAGAGCACAACGTCGCGTTCGATACGCTTGCCCTCGGGAAGGAACAAGGGCGTAAATTCATAGGGAGCGTGGCCGTCACTTTCCACGCGTAACACACAGTCTTGCCCCTCGATGCTATTGAGCGTTGCGACACCAAATTCGTCGGTTTCGGAAGTCTGTCGGTTGCCGAAAAGCGCGCCTCCACCGGGTCCGTCATCACCGATCGAGATGTCCATCTCGAATCGACCCTCGACTTGATCCACATTCCGCGGCGCAGGTCGCAGAGAAACTCTTGCGCCCGTCACGGGGACTCCGCTCTTCGCATCTGAAACATTTACGACAAGCACCGGTGCCGAACCCAAGCGAATCTCTCCCAAGCCGAGGTCCTCGCCGGCCAAGAACTCAATGTCCTCGAAAGTCTTGCTGTAATAGCCAGTCGCGGTGATTTCCAGATCGATCGTCTTCTTGTTGCGACGCGGATAGATCCCGGGCACTTCTACGATGCCCTCCAGGAACTCGCGCTTCACGCGGCCATCTTCACCTCGCACCGGCATCAAAAATTGAACACCGGATGAAACGACCATGGCCGTGACGGGCTCGCCGGTCGCTTCGTCGATCACCTTGAAGCTGATGCTTCCTCCGCGGCTGTAAAGCAACTCGACGCCGGAATCACCTGCGCGAGCGCGCGTGACGTCCGAACGAATGCCTCCCCCGAAGATACTCATTCCCATTCGACTGCCTCGCGGAATGCGCGCTTGCAGCTCGTAGCTCATGTTCGCCTTCAGCCCGCGAATTTCAAAGTAGCCATCCGCCGAGCATTCGATCTCGCGCGCACCGGCCGGGCTGAATCCCATCATGTTCCCGCCCCGCGGTGAGACCTCGCGGGCGCGAACCACCAGCGGTTCGTCTTTCCCTTCCGGCAAACCCACGATGCGTCCAGAAATCGCCCCTGCTGGCTCGAATTGAAATTCCAACCCGCTAACTTCCCTACCGGGAACATCCGCTTGGCCCTCGACACTTAGATTTGGATAGTCCGCACTCGTGACGTTGAATTTCCAAGGTCCGCAAGCCAGCGAGTCGATTCGAAAGGAGCCGTCTGCGACAGTGACAGCAAGCGCGCCCTGCACGTCAAACATCCGGCCCGAGGTCGTGAACATCATGCCGCCCGACATCGAGTGATCGTTGTGGATCGCCGCTCCCGCGACGGGGCGCCCCACGGCGTCGTAAACGTGGCCGGATAGAATGGCGCCTTGGCTGACAACGAGATCACCCAAGTCGAGTTGGCCAGTTGCCGGAAGTCGAACTTCCCGAGGAGCCAGGGGCGCGAAGCCGCTGGCCGTAACGGCCAAGCTCCTCACACCCGTTCCCGCGACCTCAACCGCAAAGCGCCCATCAGCCCCGGTGATTGAGCTTTCGTTTTGACCCGTATCTAAATTGGCTCGATCAAAACCAAACCGACTGAGCGCATCCAAACCGACCTGAGCACCCACCACGGGATTGCCAAGCTTGTCTATCACTCGTCCAGCGACCTGTGGAGTGTCCGCGGCCTTGGCTTTGGCCATCGCCTCCGGCTTGGAAGGTGTGCTTTGAGCGGCCTCTTTCCGTTGCGATTTGGAATCACTCGGTTTCGCATCCGGAGTGGCAACCTTTGCGGGAGTATTTGTCGAAGCATCCTCCGCGGGCACGACGGCAACCGGTGTAGCTGCGGTACTCGCCGCATCTCCGGAGAATTGCCAAAAACCGACACCGGCAATGACAAGTACGACGGCAATAACAGGAAGTAGAATCCTTGAACCCATAGGGGAGCCTTTCGTGAGGGGTGGCGCGACGCTTTGACAGGAGTGCGGGTCGAGCCGGGAGGGAGTTTGGCCAAATTCTTTGCAGAACAAAGAACAAACAGAGACCAAATTGGCCTACGCGTGCGTGAGACCGTGGTTGGAGTCGCTTTCTATTTTTTCGGATGAGTTGATGGCACTTCGCCCGATATGCTCACTGATCGCTCGTGAGGCCTTGGCCCTCACGAGATTCATACATGAGCACCAACGCCCACGTCCGAACCGAGTCCCCTATGACCGAGCGCCTCGCCCTCTTGTTTACTGTCTGCACTTTACTCCTCGGTGCGTGTCGTGGTCCCGGTCCGGTCCAAGATCCGACCTTGCTGATCGAAGGCAATCTCGGCACCGAGTTGGGCGTCAATACCGACTACGGAATCCTCTTCCTTGGCCGTTATTCCAGAGCCGGACAAATCAACCTGACCGCGTGGTTTGGCGACGGTCCCAGTATTGAGTCCACGATCGTTGAACCCGTTGGCGGCGGTCTCTTCACAGCCGAGACGGAAATTCGCCTACCGTCCATCCCACTCACCTTTGTAGATCCGGTGGCTGGCCAAGAAGTCATTATCGCTGGTCGTCATGGACGCACAGGCTGGCGCAAAAAAGCGCGAGTCGTCAAAGACGATCGCGTGCGCTCAGGCATCTTGTTGGATTTGAGCGCGACCGATCAACTTTCGCAAAACCAAGTGGGCGCGCCGGTATTCCTTCAGCTGGATGACGGCGAGTGGTACTGCTTGGGAGTCATCTCCGGACGCGTTCAACTCAGCGATGCCGATGGAGTTGCCGAGTACCTCACCGTCATCGGTCCCGAAAACACCTGGCGGCTCGTCGCGCACCGACGCGACATCAATCGTCGTCGCCCATTCGTCTACCGCGAAGACGTGCTCTAGCCCGGATTATTCATGAACCGCGAGGCAAAACGCCTCGAATTGGTTCCTGCTGGCACTTTGCAGAGACTTGCCCCCGCAGACGACCTTGTAAAGTCGTCGAGGACGCCAGTATCTGCAAAGTGCCAGCAGGAACCAATAGACAGGCAGTGCCGGTCGTTCGTGGTGTTTGGTCCGCGTGTTCATGAACAATTTGGGCTAGGTTCGCCAGAAGCGCGGTACGAAGAGCACGACGACCGCGTAAAACTCGAGCCTGCCCAGAATCATAAAGCCCGACAGGAGTAGCTTGACTAGGTCGGGCATATCCGTGAAGGATGCGGTCGGTCCGACCATATCCAAACCGGGGCCGATGTTATTGAGCGTGGCCAGCACCGCTGTACCAGCCGTCAAGATTTCGATATCCATGGCGGTCAAGGCCAGAGTACCGAGCGAAAAGACGAGCACCCATAAGCCG
The DNA here is from genome assembly GCA_047639415.1 of Planctomycetota bacterium. GTDB lineage: Bacteria > Planctomycetota > UBA1135 > UBA1135 > OFTM34. The sequence continues at coordinate 30,873 of JBLINP010000006.1, forward strand.
AAGTAGCCCGTGATCGCGGAGACCATGCTGCTTTCTAAGGACTGGCCATCAACGCGCACGGAGTGAATGGCGCGCGGTCGCGCAAACCGATTGACGCCTAGAAGAGCTGCTTTGGCGAGAATCATAAAGCGCACGACTTTGACTCCCCCGCCCGTCGAACCGGCGCAGGCTCCGATCAGCGCCAAGACCATCAACATGGCTCGACAAACCTCTGGCCAGCGATCGAAGTCCGCCGTCGCATAACCGGTACTCGTCACCATGCTGACGACCGCGAATACGCTGTCGCGTAGCGCTAACCCCAAGCTGGAATAGTTTGGCAAATCGACGTTGCCGTCTCCGTTGCTGCCACCCCAGAACCAGAGCACTCCGGCGATCACAAGAGTCGATCCTAAGATGCCAGATAGATACAGGCGGAGTTCGCTCGACTCCTTCGCAGCACGCAGAGCATTGCGCCAGCCGGAACCCGTCATCGCATACAACCCGAAGTTGATGCCGGCCAGCAGCATGAAGAAGACAATGATCGCTTCGACGACCCAGGAGTTGAAATGAGCCACGCTGGTCGCGTGATTTGAAAAGCCACCCGTCGCAATCGTTCCGAAGGCGTGCAAGAACGCTTCGAATAGAGATAGTCCTGCAAGATTGAGCGCTACAACTTCCAAGCCTGTCAAGATGACGTAGACGCGCACCAATCCGAGCGCTGCATCTCGTACGCGAGACTGCACCGCTTCGCGCGCGATACCCGGCACTTCCGAACGAAACAAGCTTCGACCACCTGTTGGGAATAGGACCACGAAGACGAGCACGATGCCGATCCCACCCAACCAATGCGTGAAGGATCGCCAGAAGGCGAAACTCATCCCGAGCCCGTCGATCTGCGGCCCGGTCAGGATGGTTGAACCCGTCGTTGTGAAGCCCGAAACCGATTCGAAAAACGCATCAACCGGTGATTCGATGGCTCCGCCGATGAGAAACGGCAACGCTCCAACCATTCCTGAGACGAACCAGGACAAGCCGACAACCGCCAAGCCTTCTCGCCGGAAAAAGTCCATGTGCCCGTCGTCCGTCGTCGTTCCGCCTCGATTGCTAAACGATATTGCGCCGCCCACGATCGCGGTGATCGCGATCGAAAACAGAAAGGCGTAACAGGCTTCCCATTCACCGTAAAACGCTGCGACCGCTGTGGGCACGAGCATGAAAGCCGCTAAAAGCAGCATCACACATCCGAGAAGCCATGAGACAGCGCGAAGGTTCATAGCTGCCTAGCAGTCCGCCCGAAAAGTACCGTAGCGAGACGAAGCCATCTTCGTCGCGGCAAGGAGGACACAGGCGAGACGGCGCAGGCGGCCGTGTAAGGCCGTCGAGCACGACTCGACGAGTTAGGGCGTAGCCAGCGGCGGAGATGGCTTTGTCGTAGTAGGTAGTTTTTCAACGGGCTGCTAGGAATCGGTTCCAGAAAAGAGCGCTTCCACTTCACCCAAGTGCTCGGGCAGCGTGAATAAAATAACTTGATCGCCATCTTCGACGGAATGATCGCCACTTGGGATAATCACGTCTTCGCCACGAACGATCGCTCCAATGACAGTGCCTCGCTTGAGTCCCAAACTCTTAATCTTGCGACTCGATTTGCCGCCTTTGAAGTGCACTTCCAACTCGAGCACCTCACCGCGACCGTCAGCAATCACGGCAATGGAATTGACTGAGCCTGAGCGCACGAAGCGAAGCATTCGGTTGGCGCACAAAACCCGCGGCGAAATGGCTTGATCCACGCCAAGCAAGTCGTAGATCTTGCGGTAAGAGGCCTTGTTGATCACGGCGACCGTTCGTTCAACTCCGAGCGAACGCGCTAGCTGGCAAGCGACCATGTTGTTCTCGTCATCGCGAGTTGTCGCGATAAAGACGTTTGCATCGCCGATGCGCTCCTCGAGTAGCAAGTCGAGATCGCTGCCGTCACCGACAAGCACCATCACTTCGCCGCCGAATTCAGACGCGAGTTCGCGCGCAATCTGCGGATCCTTCTCAAGCACGCGAATCGAAACGCCAGCGACACCATCTAGTTTGCGAGCAATCTCTCGCCCAACCCCCCCGCCGCCCATAACCACCACGCTGCGTCGCCCAAGCTTGCGAGCGCCCGACAAGACTTCGAAGTCATCGAGATCCTCCGACTTGCCGATCACATAAATCTGATCATCGGTGGCAAGCTGATCATCGCCATAAGGAACATAGAACTTGTCCTTGCGCATGATCGCGGCCACCAAAATCCCACCGGGCAAACGCAAATCGGCCAGCGTACTCGAGGTCAACTCGCTCTCTTGGCGGATGCGCAGTCGCCGCAATTGAACGCGGCCGTCGGCAAAGGATTCAACCTCGAGCGCGTGCTGCTCGCGCACTGTCGCAGCGATTTCCTCAGCCGCAAGCTCCTGCGTCGAGAGCACCACGTCGAAGCCCAGGGTGTGCTTATAGAAGTAGCGATAGCCCTGAAGGATCTTCGTATCCAACAAGCGCAAAATCACACGCCGGGCTCCTAGATGCTTCGAAACCAAACAGGCCAGCATGTTGACCTTGTCGTTATTCGTAACCGCTACCACTAGGTCCGCTTGCGATGCGCCGGCCGAATTCAATAGGTCGGCACGCGTGCCGTCCCCCGTGATGGCATGCACATCCATCGACTCCATCAATCGCTTGGCTTTTTCCGGACTCGAATCGATCACGCTCACGCGGTGATTTTCTCGAGAGAGAATATCGGCGAGGTGAGAACCGACTTCCCCCGCTCCAATGATCACAATGTCCATGGCGGCACTTTAGCAGTCTCAGCTAGCAGGATTGATTCAAAAGTTTGAAGCGTCTGAACGCGTGCGGGGACCGAGAGCCGGGGTCCAGTCCGGCCAGGGCCCGCTGCTTGGCCTACGTTGTTCGCCATCACGGGCGGACAAGGCCCCCATAACCAGCTTATAAACTGGCTTGCCAAGCTTGATCCAAGCCCAAGCTAGAGCCGAACGACGCGCTCTCGGTGCTCGTGGTCCACTCTTGTCGCCGCGCTCTCGGTACCGGCGGCGAAGTTTTTCGACGTGTCGCAAATCTTCCCGACAACGACCGCGAAACTGCCTTCCGTTCCGCTTGTGCAAGCTGGCCAACTGAAAATCGACCAAGCCCGGATAACCGGACGTGTCCACGAGCACGTTCTGTTCTTTATGCAGATCGTTGTGACACACGCCGCGCTCATGCAGCTCTTGCACGAGCTCAGTCAGTCGATCGAAAAAATCGAGAGGCAATCGCTCGGCGTCATTCAATGCCGATCCTGCTATCCAAGTTCGTAGCAAAATCTTTTTGCTCTCCGGCGAGTCCACCAATTGCGCGACACCTTCAAGCCCCGCCAATTCCGCAAGTGCCCGGCGTTCTCGTCGCATCAAAATTCGGGCTATCAATCCTGATCCGATCACGCCGCCTCCACAGGCTACACGTCGGATTAAGGGTCCGTTTTGAGTGGCGAGTAACTCCACACGACCAAAAGCATCGCTCTTCAGAACGCGTTCGACTTGTGACAAGTTCTCCACGCGCCTATTCTCCGCGTTCATGGACACCGGTCAATCGAAGCCCCGCAGCATTAGTCAAAGAATCTTTGGCGCCGCCCTCGCCTTTTCGCTGAGCTTTCTATTTTTGTGCGCCACTGCCGAAATCGGCCTGCGGGTCAGCGGGGATCGCCAGGCGGCGATTGAAACGGGATTGAGCGAACTGCCGGCGCCCTGGGTCGATTTGCTGAAGGCTGAAATCTACGAGTCCGTACCCGATCCCGTGCGTCGCTACGCCATGCGACCTGGTGCCTCAACCGCGATCGCCGATGAAGTCACCGGGCAAACTTGGACGTTTCAAGTCAACTCCCACCGTGCCCGCGGGCCGGAATTCCCTTTGGTCAAACCGGAGAACGAGCGCCGCATACTTTGCTTGGGAGATTCCTTTGCCTTCGGACTTTGGTGTAATCAAGACGAGACGCTGGTCGGACATCTGGCGAAACTCGCCAATCAAAACGAAAGCGATCCCAACATCAGTTGGCGTGGCATCAGCATCGGTGTTCCCGGATATCACACGGGCCAACAACGCATCGCTTTCGAACAAGACGGGCTAGCCATGGACCCCGATGTCGTCGTGCTCTACTTCAACACTAACGACATCATGCAAGATGGTTTCTTTTACGACGATGACCTCAACATCATCCGAGTCGATTTAGCCGACCTCCCCAGTGACTTACGTCGCGGGCTTTGGTCCAGTCACTTGTACGGATTTCTCACGCGCACACTGCTCACCGAAGCCGTAAAGCGCATTCAATCGCCGCACCTCGATCCGCGCGTTCCGTACGCACACGTTCGTGCGGACAACCAAGCCTATTGTCGCAGTGAGCTCGAACGCATTGCCACGATTTGCCGCGAACGCAACCTGCCTTTATTCGTCGTCAATCAACCGCTGATGACTTGGTCGGACTCGGCACGAGGAACGCAGTGGAACATTCTGCCGCTTTACGATTGGGCTCGAACGACCTTTGATGAACTTGGGTTGCCTCAACTCGGCTTGCTCGGTTGGATGCGCGGCTATGCGGACGGCATCGACCGAATCGCCACACTCGGTCCTAGCGAATCCGCACCCGAGCCCGACTTTCGACCCGACTTCTTCTTCGCCGACCCCGCCGTTCAGCGCTGGGTCAAAGCCTTCAAAGCCGGACGAACTCCGGCCGCGGAGGACTTGCCAAAAGATCCCGACTTTCACTTACTCGGTGACGGTTACGGCAGCATGGCCAACTTGGTTTACTCTTCCATGCAATCCATACAAATGCTTCCCTAGTCGAGCGTAGTCCGCGTCCATGAATTCAACAATTCAAACCACTGAGCCCACTGTTTCAATTCGCGGTTTAACTCGGCGCTTCGGCGCTGAAACGGCAGTTGCGCCGACCGATCTCGACATCGGACCAGGCGGAATCACCGGCCTCCTGGGCCCCAATGGCAGCGGCAAAAGTACGATGCTGCGAATGCTGATTGGGCTTGTTCATCCAAGCGCGGGACGGGTGACCGTCGGCGGAATCCAATTGAAGGGCGAGGGCGCCAATATTCGCGGACGCGTCAGCTATGCGCCCGGCGAGATCGGAGTCTACGGAGAGTGGAAAGGCCGCGACCATTTGCGCTGGCTCTTGCGCGGTAGAGATGAGCAAGCGCTCGGGGTTGCAACCGGGCTAGCCGAGAGACTGAAGCTTCCACTCGCCAAGAAAGTCCGAACCTATAGTCACGGCATGAAGCGGCAGATGCTTTTTGCCGCAGCCTTAGCGCCCGACGTATCCGTGCGAATCCTCGACGAACCAACAGAGGGGTTGGACCCATCCAAACGTGGAGAGGTCCTGGACATTCTTGCGGAGGACGCGCAAACGGGAACGACGATTCTGCTATCCTCTCATCACCTTCAAGAAGTTGATCGCGCTTGCGATCGACTGATCTTCATCAATCGCGGCACCATCATTGCCGATGAAAACTCTGCGGAGTTGCGCCGACGTGCCAAGCGATTGGTCAAGCTAAGCTTCGATCCCGAATGCGACCTGGGCGAGATTGAAACGCGCCTCAAAAAGCTCGACCAAGGCAAGGTCACCCTGTTCGACCAAAACTTCAATTGCCTGCTTCCGACGGAAGATCCACGCGCCTTCTTCACCGCGCTTAGCCAGAGTGGCTTGCCCGCTCCGGCCACGATCGATTATGGAACTCCGTCCTTGAACGATCTCTACCGTGAACTCTACGGCGTGGAGGGAGTCTGATGTTGCGCACGATTTTACGCTGTAGTTTGCCCGCCATCGCCCTCTTCATAGTGATCGAATTGGCGATGGTTGGCGCCGTTGAATTCTGGCCTGATTTCAAAGGCAACATCGGCGCACTCAAATTCTTCACCCAGTTCAAAGTGCTGCGCGGTCTGCTCGGACTCCTCAAGGAAGGTGAACTCCCCGCTTACATCATCTTCCAACACTTCTTCAAGGGCAGCATGTTCGTCGTGACCGCAGCCGTGCTCCTCGCGGTCAACTCGGTCGCCAATGAAGCGCATCGCGGTACTCTCGAGATATGGATGGCACGGCCTGTCTCGCGCACGCGCTTGCTCATGGAGCGCTATATCGTGGGTGCCCTGCAATTGCTGGTTCCCTTCTTTCTCGCCACCTGGACAATTCCGACCTTGCTGACGCGTTGGGACGAAACGCTTCCGCTCGAGCCGCTCATGCTCGGCAGCGTTCACCTGTCCTGCATGCTGCTCGCTGTCTACAGCACGACCTTTTTCTTTTCCACAATTGGGCGACACCCCATTCGTATTGCAGCGAGCATGCTCTTCTTCTGCGTTTTGCAGCTCGCGCTCTATCTAACCATGGAGGCGACGCACTACTCGCTCGTGCGGTTGGTCGACCCCCGACTCTTCATTGATCTCTTCAGCACGCTCAAACTTGACTGGGAGATATGCGGAGGCCTGCTCGGCTACAGCGCCCTGTGCATTGGTGCGTCGATCTTTGCCTTTCGACGTCGCTTGCCCTAGGTAGCGAACCGCAACGAAGAAAGTCACGTAGGCGAAAGTCGTTGCACCGATACCGATGAGCAACCAATCGACTCGTCCGGCACGCAGGCCCGCTGCGCCGAACAGGATTGAGGGCGCAGCTGTTCCAGCCAAAATCGTGAGTACAAAGTGATCTCCTAAACCGCGTGCAGCTAAGAGATGCGCCAGATGACACCGATCGCCACGAAAGGGCGATCGTCCAGAACGCGCTCGTTCTACCGCCAAGCGCGCGAGGTCGATCAAAGGCAGAGTCAGTACCGGCCACGCCAAAGGCGTCACCAAAATCCACATGCCGAGCAGGTGGCTACCCGAGTCACCCAGGT
>JBLINP010000007.1:0-37747 GCA_047639415.1 Planctomycetota bacterium
GCGGGCCACTTGGCCCGCCCTTCCTCGTTTTGGCCGGTGGATTTTGTCCTGGCTCCGTATCGTCGTGGCTCCGTATTGTCGCTGAAGAGCGCGCTAGTGGGCCCGGGCGATCGACACACGAAGTCATGTCCTTAGGGCTGCTCCGTTCCCGGCCTGACCCAGTTCGAACGGACTCCATTGTCGGACCCGAACCCACTAGCGCGCTCTCCACCGAAATACTGCGTTTAGAAATGGCGGAGAGGGAGGGATTTGAACCCTCGGTACGGGGAACCCGCACACACGCTTTCCAAGCGTGCTCCTTAAGCCACTCGGACACCTCTCCGCACCGACCCCCCGTCGTGAGGCTCAAAAAGCTTCATCAAGGGCGCCGTGAAAGTTGGCGGAGAGGGGGGGATTTGAACCCCCGGTACCGTGAGGCACGCTGGTTTTCGAAACCAGTCCATTCAGCCGCTCTGGCACCTCTCCTACAGAACGACGCTTTTTGCCTGCTGCAGGAGGTCGATCCTGAGGAAGGTGGCGAGCATGCGTTCTTGTTCCGACGAGCGTCGCAGCCGTTATTCGCTGCAGTCAGATTCCTCCGAGCGGCGAGTTTGAGCGCGCTTCGATCGAAAAAAACTGCGCAAAAGTTCCCGGGAGGCTTCACCACCCACTCCTTCAGATAAAAGAGCTCGATGGTTCGCCCTCTTATCGGTGAGGACAGTTCCCAGCGAGGCGCAGGCACCAAACTTAGGGTCACGGGCGCTGTAAACGACCCGATCGACTCGGGCGTGGAGCAAAGCTCCGGCGCACATGAAACAGGGCTCGAGAGTGCAGTAGAGCGTCACGCCTGTGAGGCGTGAGGTTCGGAGCACTCGAAATGCCTCCTCTAGAACAAGCATCTCGGCATGGGCTAAGGGATCACCCCGCTCCTGCGTTCGATTGTGGTTGCGTGCAATCACGCGACCGTTCCAGACAAGGCAAGCCCCCACCGGGACTTCGTCCGCGGATTTGGCTTCCCGCGCTTCCGCCAGGGCTACCTCGATGAATTGGTCATCGATTTCGCTCAAAGGGGCCACGCGTCGTCTACTCGTTCTCAAGGAAACCGATCCCACAACTCGACCGAGCTTGCACGACTTACTTCCAGCGGAAGAGCGCATCAGCCCGTCGCGGTGCGACCGGTAAAGGATGGTACACCCAAGAGGATTCGAACCTCTAACCTCCTGATCCGTAGTCAGGTGCTCTATCCAGTTGAGCTATGGGTGCACGCGGAGGGGGGAGGTTTTAGCGGGTCGGGCTCGCCGCTGTCAACCCCGATCACAAGTCCCTGCCAAAGTGCGACAAGGTTTCTAGTCACCGCCACAGACGTGTGAAATCCGGCAAGTCTCAGAGTAACCTAGGTTACAACCCGATCCGACCATCAGAGACCACGGCATAGGACCAGCCATGCAGAGCGCCACCGCTCCCCGACATCTCATTCGCCTGAGCGATCTCCCGCTTCAAGAACTCGATCTAATTCTCGAGCGCGCACGCAGTCTCAAGCTGCGCCCATCCCCCGGCGAATTCACGGGGCAAACCGTCGGTTTGCTCTTTTTCCGCGGATCCTTGCGAACCCGTATATCGCTCGAAGTCGCGATGCATCAACTCGGCGGCAACACGATCGAGTTGACCGCGATGAGTGACTTTTGGGATCTCGAAGATCGAGAGGGCGCGGTGATGGATGGCCGTGCGCCGGAACACATCAAAGACGCCGCTGCGGTTCTTTCGCGTTACGTCGATGCGCTCGCAGTTCGCACCGCACCGATCGGTAGGTCTTGGGAACTCGACCGTCGCGACGAAACCATCTCGAGTTGGGCGCGCCATGCAACTGTGCCGGTGATCAACATGGAAAGTGCGCTTTGGCACCCCTTGCAAGCTCTCGCGGATCGCATGACGCTCAAAGATGAGTTGGGTCAAACGGAAGGCAAGCGCGTTGCCGTCATTTGGGTTCATTCGCCGCAGCCTGCGACGGCAGCCGTCACGCACTCACTGCTCGACATGACACTGCGCGACAAAATGAATGTGTCCGTTGCTCACCCGCCTGGTTATGAACTCGATGCAGGCGTACTCGGCGAATTGAACAATTTGGCCGAAGCGAATGGCTGCGAGTTCAAGACTGGACTCACTCAAGAAGAAGCCGTGAAGGGCGCGGACATTGTCTACGCGCGCTCTTGGCAATCGCTTGAGACCTATGGCAACCCAACGCTTTCCGCCAGCCGTCGTTCGCGAACCACGGATTGGAAAGTCGATCGCAAATTACTCGACCAGGGGAACGCCGCGCGCTTCATGCATGCGATGCCCGTGCGTAGAAACATCGAGGTCTCGGACGAGGTTCTCGACAGTGAACAATCGTTGGTTTACACCCAGGCCGAAAACAGGCTTCACGCCCAAAAAGCCCTTCTGCTCCATCTATTGAAGAAATAGACGCAACTAATACAATCGGCCATCAAACGGTCGAGCGCTCCGCACTTCGCAGAGCGACGCACTGTTTCACCTTGTTTTGCTTCGCGGTTCTCAATCGGTTCGTCGGAAAGTGCTCATGACTTCTTCAGAATTCGTTCACCTACATGTGCACTCCGAGTACAGCCTGCTGGATGGTGCCAATCGCATTCAGGGTCTCGTCGACAGCTGCGTTAAGGACGGCCAAAATGCACTCGCGCTCACCGATCATGGCAACATGTTCGGTGGCATTGAGCTGTATGAAAAGTGCACCAAGGCCGGCATCAAACCGATCATGGGTTGCGAGGTGTACATCGCTCAAGAGTCGCGCTTGTTGCCGCACAGTCGTCGCGACAATCCCTACACCCACCTCACGCTATTGGCGCGCACTCAAGAAGGTTTTCAGAACCTGATGAAGATGTCGTCGATCTCGTACGTCGACGGTTATCACGTGCGGCCGCGCATCGACCGCAGCGTGCTCGAAGAATATGGCAAAGGCATCACCTGCTTGTCGGGCTGTTTGTCGGGCGAAATCAATCGCTTATTCCTGCGCGACAAAGAGGCCGAGGCCGAGCGCACAGCGATGGAATTGCGTGACATCTTTGGACCGGAACATTTCTGGCTCGAGTTGCAACGCAACGGAATCCAAATTCAGAATACGTGCAATGAAGCGTTGGTTCGAATGAACCAGCGGACCGGCATCCCGCTGGTCGCGACCAACGACATTCACTATTCGCGTCACGAAGATTGCGCAGTTCAGGACGTGCTTTTGTGCATCAACACGGGTGCAAAACGCGACGACGAAAAGCGTTTCAGGATGGACACGGACACGCTGTTCTTCCGCACCGCCGCGGAGATGAAGCACGAGTTTCGCGACCTCCCCCACACCGTGCCCGCCACGCTCGATGTTGCCGAGCAAGTGAACGTCAAAATCGAGTTCGGCGAGTATCACTTGCCGATTTTCGTGTCCGATACCGGCGAATCCCAGGACGTGCTCTTCGACCGCTTGTGCAAGGAGGGCATCCACCGCCTGTACCCCACCGAGATGCACGCGAAGGCGTTCGAGCGGCTCGAGTACGAGGTCGGGATCATTCGCGAGATGGGATTCCTGTCCTACTTTTTGATTGTTTGGGACCTGATCAAATGGGCGCGCGATCACGACATCCCCGTCGGGCCCGGCCGTGGATCCGCAGCGGGCGCGATCGTCGCTTACTGTCTGGATATCACGCGCGTCTGCCCGCTCAAGTACGACCTCCTGTTCGAACGCTTCCTCAATAGCGCTCGAGTGTCGATGCCCGATATCGACATCGACTTCTGCAAGGAAGGCCGCGAGCGCGTGCTCACGTACACGCGTGAACGTTATGGCGCCGAGAACGTTGCGCAAATCGTAACCTTCGGAACGATGGCCTCGCGCACGGTGGTGCGCGACGTCGGACGCGTGCTCGATATTCCTTTGCGCGACGTCGATCGCATCGCCAAAGCGATTCCATCTGGTCCCGGCTCGCCCCCGCTCGCCGTTGCGGTCGAACAGGACAAAGACCTCAAAGCGCTCAAAGACGACAACCCCGAACTGGCCGAGCTATTCAACTTCTCGATCAAGCTCGAGGGCATGGCGCGTCACATTTCGACGCACGCCGCCGGCGTCGTGATCACCGACAAGCCTGTCGACACCTACGTTCCGCTCTGCACAAACGATGGCGATGTCGTCACCCAGTGGCCAGCTCCACAACTCGAGGCCATGGGGCTCTTGAAGATGGACTATCTCGGGTTGCGCACGCTCACGATTATCGGTCGAGCGCTTGCCAACATAGAGAAGGCGGGCGGAACGCCGCCCGACATCGACAACTTGCCGGAGGGTGATCCGAAGACCTACGCGATGCTCATGGCCGGCGACACGCAGGGCGTGTTTCAACTCGAGTCCGAAGGTATGCGCAAGTTGCTCGCGCGTTTGAAGCCCGACGTTTTCGAGGACTTAATCGCTGTGCTCGCGCTGTATCGACCCGGCCCACTTGAATCGGGCATGGACGAGATGTTCATTCGTCGCAAGCACGGGCAGGAGAAGATTGATTATCCGCACGAGATTCTTGAGCCGCTCTTGAACGACACTTACGGTTGTATCGTCTATCAAGAGCAGGTCATGTTGATCGCCAGCAACTTGGGCGGCTTCGCTCTCAACGACGCGGATAATTTGCGCAAGGCGATGGGCAAGAAGAAGCCCGAGATCATGCAAAAGTTCTCGGCGCAGTTTCTGGAAGGCGCCGTTGCCAACGGTTGCAAAGAAGCGGCCGCGCAGGAAATCTGGGACAACATCGTCAAGTTCGGAGGCTACGGCTTCAACAAATCGCACTCGACGGCCTACGCGCTCATCACGTATCAAACGGCCTATCTCAAGGCGAATCACCGGCTTGAGTTCCTGGCCGCCAACATGTCTTGCGAAATGCAGGACTCGAGCAAGATCAAAGCGTTGCTCGACGATGCGCGCCGCAGCGAGATCGAAGTCCTGCCGCCCGACATCGTGAAGTCCGCTTGGGAGTTCGAGCCCGAAGGCACGAATATTCGCTTTGGCATTGGCGCCGTCAAAGGCACCGGGGAAAAGGCGATCTCGTCTCTGATCGAAGGTCGAGCAAAGATGAAGAGCGCCCCCACGCTCTACAATATGTGCCAAGAGATCGATTCGACGGATGTAACCAAGTTGACTTGGGAGGCCTTGGTTAAGTCGGGTGCGTTCGACTTCACGGGGCACAATCGCGGTGCACTCTTGGCTTCCTTGGAATTGGCCATGGCCGAAGGCACGCAAGCCGCGAAAAACCGCAAGTCGGGTCAAACCTCATTGTTTGGCGGGTCTGCCGAAGAAGAGGAAGAGACGGATAGTTCAGAGTGCATCGACTCTTCGAAAGCCTACGACAAGCAAGCTACTCTGCTGGCAGAGTACGAAGTCTTGGGCTTCTACCTTTCTGGGCACCCGCTTGAAGAGCGAGCTGGTTTGTTCCGCATGCTTTCGAACACGACTTCCAGTGAGATGACCGAACGCGCTCCGGGCACTCAAGTCATGATGGCCGGACTGATCTTGAACAAGGCTGAACTCGTCGTGAAGAAGGGACGCTCGGCCGGCAAAAAGATGGCGCGCTTCCAGCTTGAAGACCTCGAAGGTGGCGTGAACGTCACCGTCTTCCCTCGCACCTATGAGGAATTGCGCGAGAAGGTTGAAGACGGACAAATTGTCGTCTGCGTCGGCAAGACTGATGAATCCGAAGAGCCCGCCATGCTGCTCGACGAAATCCTTGAAGTCGAGGAAGCCATTGCTCGTTTCGAGGGCGGACTCGTCATTCAGATCGAACGCGAGGATCGCGGACAACTAGCGCAACTCAAAGAAGTGCTGTCACGTCACAAAGGCAGTCGAACGCTCTTCTTCGACGTAAACGGCAGCGACAACAGCGTGCGCCGCGTACGAGCAAACAGCGAATCCAACGTCGCCATCACTGCTGAACTTGCGCGCGAAGTTGACGAGTTGCTCGGCATTAGTCGCGTGGGACTCGCGAAGTACTAGTTGGCGGTCTAGATCCTGATCTAGAGTGAGATACGTTGCTGCGACATGCTGCTGGTCAGGCGATAAACTGAGCCAGTGCAGATGCCGCTGGTCTAAACGAGGAAGGGCGGACCAATTGGTCCGCCCTTCCTCGTTTAGACCAGCGGCATCTGCACTGGCTCAGAATCTAGACGGCGGATTACTCGTCGTCGGACTCTGAACGAACCACAAACTCGATGATGGCGCGCGGGGCGTTGTCGCCGAGACGGGGCTTCGCCAGCTTTAGAATTCGCGTGTAGCCGCCGGGACGCTCGGAGAAGCGCGGGGCAACATCACTAAAGAGCTTCTGAAGCGCCTCGGGATTCCGAAGGCGAGCAAAGGCCAAGCGACGGTGATGTAGGGACGGATCCTTGGCAAGGGTGATTAGCTTCTCAATGAAAGGCCGGAGAGCCTTTGCTTTGGGAAGCGTCGTCACGATGCGCTCGTGTTCAATAAGTGACGAAGCCATATTGCGGGTCATCGCAATGCGATGACTCGTCGTACGGCCCAATTTCCATCCAGCGACGCGGTGTCTCATCTAATTATCCTGCTCAGCTATTCTGTTAGCTGCTCTCGATTGCCTGCTATTGTCTGTTTGACTTCTGTGACTGATTCACTGTGCTCGAGAGTCGCCTAAGCGTTCATCCCAAGCGAGAGGCCGAGCGTTTCGAGCTTGGCTTTGATTTCGGTGAGGCTGGTCTTGCCGAGGTTCTTCAAATTCATGACCTCAGCTTCGGGAAGCCGGACAAGGTCCCGGAGCGTGCGCAAATTGGCGCCGTCCAGGCAATTCCGAGCGCGAACGGACAATTCCAGATCAGAGATCGGGACGTCCAAGCGGCTATCGGTTTGAGCGTCTTGCGCACTTTCTGTGTGGTACTGCGAGTGCATCGGGCCGCCGACGACGAGGTCTTGGTCCTTACTATCGCCGAACAACACGAACGGGTTCAGGTGCTTACGGTAGATCTTCGCAGCTTCGACCAGCGCGGTCTCTGGAGCAATCGTTCCGTCGGTCCAGACGTCTACAACCAAGCGGTCGTAGTTCGTGAACTTGCCGACGCGAGTGGCTTCCACGGCATAACGCACGCGGTGAACGGGTGAATAGATCGAGTCGACCGGAATGATGCCGAGAGCTTGGCCCTCAACAGCGTTTTCTTCCGCCGGGATATAGCCTCGCCCTTTGCAGACTTCCATATCGACGTTGAAGTCCCGATCCAGGCTCAAGGTCGCAATCTGAAGATCTTTGTTGATGACTTCAGCGTCCCCTTCGCAGATCACATCAGCGCCGGTCACGTTGCCTTTGCCACTCTTGCGAATGGAGCAGACGATCTTGCCCGTGCCGTGATGGCGAATGCGAAGGCGCTTGATGTTGAGAATAATGTCGGTGACATCCTCAACAACGCCTTCTAGGGAAGCGAACTCATGATCCGCACCTTCGATTTTTACTGTTGTGACTGCAGCACCCTCGATCGACGAGAGCAGCACGCGACGCAGGCCATTGCCGATCGTGTGACCGAAGCCACGCTCGAACGGTTCAACCACGAAGCGGCCGTACTCCAAAGTGAGGGACTCTTGATCAGCCTCTACCGAGCTCGGCAGTTCAAAATTACGCCAACGAATTCTCATATCTAGCTACTTCCTGACAGTCCGCTCTTATTTCGCGGCCCGTGCCTCTGAGTGCATGTGACTTTCAACAATACCAGCAGGTCTGCCCCTACGATTGAGGCCAACCATCCGTGTCCGTCATACCGCCTATAACAAGGCAGCGTTCCAGTTGCGTGTCCGGCCCGCCGTCGACCCGTCCAAATCAGTATCGGGCAAAGCCCGACCAAATCAGTGTCGGGCAAAGCCCGACCAGTTTCCTTAATCGTCGTGCGGAGCACGACCAGCAACAAAAGTGATTTGCGCTACGCGCGAATCACTTCGAGCAAAGTTCGATAACCAGTTGTTCTTGGACCGGGTGCGGCACGTGTTCACGACGCGGGATTCCGACGACAGTCGTCTTCATCTCGTCGCTCTTCACATCGAGCCAATCCGGAACCGTCTGCGACTTGTTCACTTCGATCGCTTCGACGACCATTTTCTTAGCCTTCTCGCGGCCGCGAACGGCAACCTCATCACCAGCGCGAACGCGGAATGAAGCAACGTCGACCAAACGGCCGTTCACGGAAAAGTGCCCGTGATTGACCATCTGACGCGCGTGGTTACGCGAAAGCGCGAAGCCCGACGTCAAAACGACGTTGTCCAAGCGGCGCTCGAGCAGCGACAGAAGGTTTTCACCCGTGTTGCCCTTCATGCGCTCGGCGTTCTTGAAGTAGATGCGGAACTGCTTTTCCATGACGCCATAGATGCGCTTGAGCTTCTGCTTCTCACGCAAGTGAACGCCATAGTCAGTCACCTTGATGCGCTTCTGCGCGTGAACTCCCGGTGGGTAGTCACGACGTGAGAGGGCACATTTATCAGCGAAGCAGCGTTGTCCCTTGAGGAACAACTTCATGCCCTCGCGGCGGCAAAGTTTGCACTTTTTGTCGAGTAATCGAGCCATGTCTTTATCTGGGCCTGTAAGAGATTGGTCTTAGACCCGGCGGCGCTTCCGAGCGCGGCAACCGTTGTGCGGAAGGGGTGTCACGTCTTCAATAGAGACGACTTTGAGTCCGGCAGATGCCAAAGCACGGATCGCTGATTCGCGGCCCGAGCCTGCACCCTTGACGCGCACGACGACTTCTTTGAGTCCGTGACGCATCGCTGCCGAGGCAGCACGATCAGCAGCACGTTGGGCGGCGAAAGGCGTGCTCTTGCGGGTGCCTTTGAAGCCCATGGCTCCAGCGGTTCCCCAAGACAACGTTTCACCGTCCGTGGTGGTAATCGTGACGTGTGTGTTATTGAAGGTCGCTTTGACATGAACGATTCCCTTGGAAATGTTCTTGCGCGCCTTCTTCTTTGTGGTCTTAGCCATGACTTTACTTCATCCCTTTCACAGACTTCTTGCCGGCAACCGTCTTTTTCGGTCCCTTGCGGGTGCGGGCATTGGTCCGCGTACGCTGTCCGCGTACGGGAAGACCACGCCGATGGCGCATGCCGCGATAGCAACCAATGTCGCGCAATCGCCCGATCGCTCCAGCGATCTGACGGCGCAAGTTGCCTTCGACGAGGTAGGCTTTTTGAAGATGATTAGCGAGCGTCGTCACTTGCTCCTCAGTCAGGTCGCTGGCTTTCATGCCACGATCCAATTTAAGAGCATCACAGACCTCACCGGCTCGGGTTGAACCGATTCCATAGAGATAGGTCAGTGATATTTCGAGCCGCTTGTTTGCGGGGATATCTACACCAATAACGCGGGGCATACGAGTTCCTACTTACCTTGACGCTGCTTGTGTCGGGGATCGGATTTGCAAATAACGCGCACAACACCGCGGCGTTTAATCACCTTGCAGTGCATGCACATCCGTCGGACGCTACTTCGAACTTTCATTTTCCACCTCTTCGCCTGCGATCGCCTCGATAGACGATACGACCCTTTGTTAAATCGTAGGGTGACATTTCAATTGTGATCTTGTCTCCGGGCAGGATTCGGATGTAGTGCATCCGCATTTTCCCGCTGACGTGAGCCAGGATCAAATGTCCCGATTCTAACCGAGCGCGAAAACGCGCGTTCGGCAATGCTTCTGTGACCACCGCTTCCACGGTGATTGGTTCTTCTTTTGCCATTAGGCTGCTCCTCCTACACTGGGTATGGGTGAGACAACCTTTAGCAAGCTCGCGAACACAGAGTCCGAACTCTGTGTCCCGTCGAGGCGCTGGAGCATACCCGCAGTTTTGAAGTACTCAATAACTGGGCCGGTTTGTTCGTGATAAACAGCCAATCGTTCCTGAACGGTTTCGGCTGAATCGTCTTTTCGCTGGTACAGCTCGCCGCTGCATGCGTCGCAGACGCCGGCCTTAGCCGGAGCGTTGAACTCTTTGTGCTGAATATTGCCGCAGGATCGGCAGAGCAAGCGCCCCGCGATGCGGCCGACGATCACGTCATCGGGGACATTAATATCGATAACCTTCGTCGTAATGGAGTCCGATCCCTCATTCAAACGAGCGCTGAGCGACTCAGCTTGAGCTACCGTGCGGGGAAAGCCATCGAGGATGTATCCCGAAGCACAATCGTCGCGACCGACGCGATCAAAGAACATGTCGAGAACGAGATCGTCCGAAACCAACTGGCCAGAATCCAGTACAGCCTTGACGCGCCCGCCAAGCTCAGTGCCCTCTGAAATGTTCATCCGGAACAGATCGCCGGTGGAGATATGGGGTAGGTTCACCTTCTCGCATAAGCGATTGGCCTGTGTGCCTTTTCCGGCACCAGGCGCGCCCATCAAGACGATGACGTCGACCGTTCTCACGCTTGGCTCTCCGCTCCGCCGCTGGACTTTGTCCAACCGCCACCCTTGGGACCGGAGCCCTTTTTCTTCTTCGCGGCTTTGGCGCCCGAAGCTGAACCGCCGCCTGCTTCTTCTCCCCCACCATCACCGTAGTTGTGCATGACGACTGTGGCGTTCATACGCTCGACCAGGTCCATGGCAACTCCGACGACGATCAGTACAGAGGTACCGCCGAGGAAATAAGCGAGGTTGCCCTGCAAGGCCGGAATGTTGGCCGTCACAAAGTTGGGCAGGACTGCAATCAAGGCGAGGAAAGCCGCGCCAGCAAGGGTGATGCGTTGAAGCGTACCCTTGAGGAACTCGGCGGTCTTGGAGCCAGGTCGAATGCCTGGGACAAAGGAACCGTGCTCGCGCAGGTTGTCGGCGATCTCGTCCGGGCGGAACATCAAGTTGTTCCAAACGAAGCAGAAGATGAAGACTAGGGCCAACTGCAGGGTCACGTAGATGAACCCGTCCGTGTCGAACAGAATCGAGTTGACCGAGTCCAAGCCGATCATTCCAAACACAGCGGTTGGGATGATGAAGACAGCCGAGGCAAAGATGATCGGCATCACGCCGGCCATATTGATCTTGAGAGGCAGGAAGTGCTTCTGACCACCGTAGACGCGACGTCCACGGGTGTGGCGGGCGTACTGAATGGGAATGCGTCGCTCGCCTTTTTGGATGTAAACCACTACGAGAACGGTCACGAACCAGATGGCGCAGAGAGTCACGATCACGTTGTACGGATCGTCGTGCTGGGAGATCACCGTGCCGAGGCTCGAGGGCATCGTCGAAATGATGCCCGCCATGATGATCAGCGAGGCGCCGTTGCCGATTCCGTGCTCGGTGATGAGTTCACCGATCCACATCACGACCACTGCACCCGCCGTCATACCAAGGATGACGACCGTCGCGAGTCCAATACCAGCACTGTAGCCCGGCGCAATAATCGAAGGATCATTGGCGAAGACTCCAAACCAGATGAACAGCGCTTGCAGCAGTGCGATTGGAATGGTGACCAAGCGCGTCCACTGATTGATTTTCTTTTGCCCGGACGCGCCCTCTTTCGAGATCGCTTCAAGCTGTGGAGAAACCTTGCCCAACACCGAAAAGATAATTGACGATGAGATGTACGGCATGATGCCGAGGGCAAACAGGGTCGTTTGCCCGAGCGCACCACCGGAGAACGCCGAAAGCAATCCGAAGACAGTGCTGCCTTCGCTGGCTTTCAACAGAAACTCAGGGCTCATCCCGGGGATGGGGACCTGGAATCCGATCCGGTAAGCCAAGAGCAACCAGAGGGTGTTCAGCAGTTTCTTTCGTGCCGCCGGCACGCGAAACATTTGTATGAGGGTGTTCTCCACGAAAGGCCCTAGTTGGCTCCTTCAGTCCCGTTACTAGCGGCAGTGCTGTCGAGTTCTTTGCCTCGATCGTCGAGAAGAACCACGGAGCCACCGGCAGCCGTGATCTTTTCGATCGCACTCTTTGAAAACTTTTGGGCGCGAACCGTAACCTTGCGGGTCAGTTCACCGTTTCCGAGAACCTTGAAGAGTTTCGTGTTCAAGCTCACCAAACCGCGGTCGAGAGCGGCTTTAAGGTCAACGGTTTCTCCGTCAGCAAAGGCTTCAAAAGCGTCGACGTTGATGACCGTGAAATCCTTGCGGAAGCGTGCGTTCGTGAACCCGCGTTTCGGGACTCGACGGTAGATGGGCATCTGACCACCCTCGTAACCGGGGCGAGTCGAAGAACCGGAGCGAGCGCCCCAACCTTTATGACCACGACCAGAGGTCTTGCCGTGACCACTACCGGTACCGCGACCAATACGCTTGCGAGCCTCGTACTTGTGGCCCTTTTTGCAGACTGTGAGAACGTCCATAATTTAGAGCTCCACTCCACGCAGGCTCGAAACCTGCTCGGGGGTACGAAGGTAGGCGAG
Source organism: Planctomycetota bacterium (assembly GCA_047639415.1). Lineage (GTDB taxonomy): Bacteria > Planctomycetota > UBA1135 > UBA1135 > OFTM34. Next base: position 12,365 of record JBLINP010000007.1, read on the forward strand.
TGCCAAAATTGTGGCTTTGACGACGTTGATCGACGTCGTTGAGCCATAGCACTTGGTCAATACGTTGCGGATACCGGCCATTTCGCAGACCGCGCGAACGGCGGCGCCTGCGATAATTCCGGTACCTTCAGAAGCCGGAATCAGTCGGACTTGTGATCCACAGAAATGCGCTTCGACGTCATGCGGAATCGAGCCCGCAGCTGTGATGTGAACTCGCATGAGATGTTTGCGTCCGTCCTTCGCTGCTTTCTCGATCGCGCCAGGAACCTGACGGGCTTTACCGAAGCCGAAGCCAACGGTACCGCTGCGATTTCCGATGACGGAAAGAGCAGAGAAGGAGAAGCGACGGCCACCTTTGGCGACGGCGGCGCAGCGATTGATTTTGAGCAAGACTTCGCTGAGTTCGCTGACTTCGGCGACTTCTGCGTTATCGAGGTACTGAATGTTATTCATTGTTGTTGTTCCTCGAACCTAAAACTTGAGCCCGGCTTCGCGAGCGGCATCGGCCAACGCTTTGACGCGACCCGTGTATTTACTACCACCTCGGTCGAAGACGACGCGTTCAACGCCAGCTTCGAGAGCCTTCTTTGCAATATCGGCGCCGACCGCTTGGGCCTGCTCCACTTTTGTTTTCCCGTCGACGTTCGCCAGGTTGGCTTTTCCGACAGTACCGGCAGCGCAAATTGCGCGACCGCCCTCGGCCGTGATCAGCTGAACGAACATATGCTTCGTACTGCGAGTAACGGTGAGACGAGGAAGGGTCGAGCGGCTCTTGATTTTCGAGCGGATCGAATTTTTGCGCCGAGTGCGTTGGCGCGTGAGTTTGGTTTTAGCGTTCATGACCTTACCGACTAGCTACCGAAGCTCTTTCCGGCCTTCCTTCGTACGTACTCGCCTTCATAGCGAATACCTTTGCCTTTGTAGGGTTCCGGCGGACGGACCTTGCGGATTACGGCGGCAACTTGGCCAACCGCTTGATTATCTGCACCCTTGATTACGATTTTCGTCGCGCTCGGTGATTCGCAAGTGACGCCCTTAGGCATTGCGATCTCGACCGGGTGGCAGAAGCCAATGTTGAGGACGATCTTCGAGCCTTGCGACTTCGCGTTCCAACCAACACCGATTATCTCGAGTGTTTTTTCGAAACCCGTCGACACGCCGACGACCATGTTATTGATCAAAGCGCGGGTCATACCGAAGTAGGCGCCAGCCTCCTTGGTCGAGCCGCTCCCATTGGGAGAGACGACGGCTTGAGTGGCTTCGATCGTCAAATCAATCTCGGGACGGAGAACGAGCGAAAGCTCCCCCTTCGGACCCTTGACTGTGACCTGACGATTCGCACCTTGCGCGATCGAAACCCCACTAAGAATGGGGATCGGTTGTTTTCCAATACGTGACATGACTTAGCAGACCTTGCAGAGGATCTCGCCGCCGACGCCCATTTCGCGAGCTTGGCGGTCAGAGAGAACGCCCTTGGGCGTGGACAAGATGTGAATGCCCAAACCGCGCAACACGGGCTTGAGTTCTTTGAAGCCGCGATACACGCGGCAACCAGGCTTACTGATTCGGTCGATGGTGCGAATCACTTGCTCGCCCTCGGGTCCGTACTTCAGTTGAAGAATAAGAGTGCTTTTCGCCCCCGTTGATTCCACTTCGTAGGAACCAATGTAGCCCTCGAGCTTGAGGACTTCGGCGATACGCACCTTCATGCGGGAGGCCGGCATTGCGACGCGTGAGGAACCAACTGTGTTGGCGTTCCGGATGCGCGTCAGCATGTCAGCAATAGGATCGGTCATCATGGCGTTCTAATCCCCTACCAGGAGGCCTTCCGCATTCCGGGAATTTCGCCGCGCAAAGCGCGTTCCCGGAGACAGATTCTGCAAATGCCAAACTTTTTATAGACGGCACGGGCACGTCCGCAGATTTGACAACGTGTGTAAGCTCGCGACGAAAACTTGGGTTTCCGTTGCTGCTTCATGATCAAGCATGTTTTAGCCATATCGAGCTCCTTACTTTACGAAGGGCATTCCGAGTTCAGTGAGCAAGAAGAAAGCCTGCTCATCAGTCTCAGCGGTGGTCACAAAAGTGACATCCATTCCCTGTGTGTACTCGACGCGGTCGAAGTCGATCTCGGGAAACACAATTTGCTCAGTCAGACCCAGCGAATAGTTGCCGCGTCCGTCCAGCTTATTTTTCACTCCGCGAAAGTCGCGGATACGGGGGAGAACCACGCTGATCAAACGATCGGCGAATTCCCACATGCGGTCGCGGCGAAGCGTGACGGCGCAGCCAATCGGCATGCCTTCGCGAAGCTTGAATCCAGCGATGGAATTCTTGGCTTTGCGAATCGTCGGCGTTTGACCGGCGATGACTGTCATGTCGCGAACCGCATGCTCAACGCGTGCCTTGTTCTCGACAGCGCCCTTGCAACCCATGTTGATGACAATTTTTGTCAGCTTCGGGATCGCATTGACGTTCTTGATATCGAAGTTCTCCATGAGCTTCGACTTGATCTGATCGTTGTATTTTTCTTGCAGGCGGGGTGCCATATCAGGCCTCCGACTTTCGCTTACGTGTGCCTTTGCCAGTCGTCGGGTCGAGCAACATGACGTTACTTGAATGGAGCGAGCACTCTTGTTGCACTCGTTCCCCTTGGGGCTGCTGCTGCGTAGGCTTGTGGTTCTTCCAACGCAGGTTGATGCCTTCGACGATGACGCGATTTGTCTTATTGATAACGCGGCTCACCTCACCGGTGTTGCCTTTATCATTTCCCGCGATCACGATTACCGTGTCGCCTTTTCGAATATGCATCAGACGACCTCCTGAGCGAGGGATACGATCTTCATGAAGTTGCTGTCGCGCAATTCACGCGCGACAGCACCAAAGATGCGGGTCCCCTTCGGGTTGTTCTCGGTATCGACGATGACCATTGCATTGTGGTCAAAGCGGACGTAAGAACCGTCTTCGCGGCGCGTGTTGTGGCGTACGCGCACAATCACTCCACGAACGATAGTTCCTGTTTTCACTTCAGAGCCGGCGATGGATTTCTGCACGGCGCAGATCACCAAATCACCCAGGCTGGCGTAGCGTCGGTGTGTACCGCCCAGAACCTTGATGCAGCGCGCACGCTTGGCTCCGGTGTTGTCGGCCACATCCAACATGGTTTGCATCTGGATCATTGGGCGTCCTCCAAGAGGGCGGCCACGTCACTGCCAGGCACAACTGTTTCGTTCAGACCGCCAGTAGTCACGACGGTGCTTAGACGCCATCGCTTCTTCTTGGAAATGGGGCGGGTTGAGTCGATTACGACGATGTCGCCTTCCTTAGCCTCGCTGTTCTCGTCGTGAACGAGATAGTTGGCGTGGCTACGGACGAACTTGCCGTACTTCGCATGCTTGTAGCGACGTTCAACCCGCACGGTAATGGTCTTTTCCATTTTCGTGCCGATTACGACGCCTTGCTGCGTCCGGCGGCTATTCCGAGAGTTCTCGGATGTAGCGTCGGGTGTTGGATTATCTGTGGTTGTCATGACTGTTCTTCTAGCGCGGCTCCTGCCCACGAACTCCGGTCTTCCGTTCGTGGATGACAGTAGTGATTCGAGCAACGGCACGACGCAAAACCCGGACATTGGCTGGGTTCGCCGATGTCTCCGTAGCTGCCTGAAAGCGCACGTCGAAGAGTTCCTTCTTAATGTTCTTCAGATCGAACTGTAGTTCAGCGTCGGTCTTGCTCCTGGCTTCTTCAATATTCATAGCTCAAGCTCAAGTAGTCGGCAGACGGCGAACCATCTTTACCTTGATGGGCATTTTGTGAGCGACACGCTTGAACGCGAGTTTCGCTTTGTCTTCGGGGATGCCCGCGAGTTCGTACATAACAGTTCCGGGCTTGACGACTGCAGCCCAGTAATCCACCTCGCCCTTACCCTTACCCATTCGAGTTTCCGCGGGCTTCGAGGAGATGGGCTTGTGGGGAAAGATTCGGATCCAGATCTTGGCGTTGCCTTCGGCAGCACGGTTGGCCGCAATACGGCCGGCTTCGATCTGTCGGCCGGTAATCCAACCACCGTCGAGGGCCATCAGGCCGTAATCGCCGAAGGCCACGGTGTTGCCACGCTGCGCCGTACCTTTGATACGTCCGCGGTGCACCTTCCGGTACTTCGTTCTTTTGGGTAGTAGAGCCATTTTTCTTGTGCCTAGTTATTCCTGCGACCACCGGGACCACCGCGACGACGGGCAGGCGCAGTCGGTGCACGCATGCCGCGAAGCGTTTCACTCGGACGACGGAAATCGAGCATCGATCCGCGGTCCACATCGCCTTTGTAAATCCAGACCTTCACGCCAATGATGCCGTAGGTTGTCTTTGCTTCAGCAGTGCCATAGTCGACGAACGACTGCAGTGTGGAAAGCGGCACGCGACCTTCGCGCTCCTTAGCGCAACGCGCCATATCCGCGCCACCGAGGCGGCCATTAATCTCGCACTTGATGCCGAGAGCGCCGGATTGAATCGTAGTTTGAATCGCCTTCTTGATTGCGCGACGGAATGCCATGCGCTTCTCGAGCGCCTCGGCAATGAGTTCCGCAACCAACTTGGCTTCAAGCTCAGGGCGCTTGATTTCGCAAACCGTGAGGTGACAAGTCATTCCCGTGATCGTCTGAAGACTGGTCTTCAACTGATCAACGCGAACGCCCTTGCGACCGACGAGGATTCCGGGGCGTGCCGTGTGAATGATCACATTGACAGCTTCGCCGGTGCGCTCGATTTCGATACGCGAGATGCCTGCAGCCTTGTACTCCTTGTTGATGTGATTCCGGATGTGTTCATCCTGAATCAACAACCGTGCGAAGTCTTTCTTGTTCGCGTACCAACGTGAACGCCAAGGCTCGATAACCCCAAGTCGGTAACCCGAGGGATGTACTTTATGACCCATCAGTTTTTGCCTTTCGAGGCCTTAGTAGATTTCGATGCTTTAGCAGTTGCCTCGCTAACGATAACGGTCAAATGACTCGTCCGTTTGCGGAAGGGCATGGCACGTCCCTGGGGGCCGGGACGATACCGCATGCGATTGTTCAACAAGGGACCATCATCGGCCCGGCTATCGGCCACGACGAGACGATTGACATCAATGGCCTCGTTCTGGCTTGCGTTAGCGATCGCGGACTGCAGAACCTTCTTGTAGAAGGCTGCCGCACGTCGCGGGGAGTACTCAAGCTGCTGAAGCGCGGCATTGACCGGCAAACCGCGAATGAGATCCGCGATAAGACGTGCTTTGCGCGCCGTGAGCCTGGCGTAACGATGCTTCGCTGTGAAAGCGGGCACCGCTTCTGCTGTTGCTGACTTTGCTGTGACTGATGATGCCATGGCCTAGCGCTTCTTCCCTTCTTTTTTGTTCGTGTGTCCACGGAACTGGCGCGTAGGCGAAAATTCGCCCAGCTTGTGCCCCACCATGTCTTCGGTCACGTAGACCTTCAGGTGTTGCTTGCCATTGTGAACCATGAAGGTGTGCCCAATGAAATCCGGGGGAATCGTGCAAGCACGAGACCACGTTTTTACCGGATCGCGGAGCGACCCCATGTCTTGGATCTTCTTGAGCAACTTGGGCTCGATGAAGGGTCCCTTTTTGATACTGCGGCCCATATCTAGCGCCCTCTCTTCTTCCTGCGACGCAGGATGAACTTATTCGTGGGGTGATTCTTGCGACGTGTGCGCCCGCCCTTGGCGAGAACAGCTGTCGGAGAACAGGGATGACGACCGCCCGCAGTTCGCCCTTCGCCACCACCCATGGGGTGATCGACCGGGTTCATCGCGGTACCACGCACTTCGGGACGACGCCCGAGGTGACGCTTACGGCCAGCCTTGCCAAGCTTGACGTTCTGGTGATCGGTATTGCCCATGCGGCCAATCGTTGCGCGGCATCCGATGTGGACCTTGCGCAATTCACCAGATGGTAGACGCACGACAGCATGCTTGCCGTCGCGAGCCGTCAACTGAGCAGCACTTCCGGCCGAGCGGCACAACTGCCCTCCGCGACCTGACTGCAACTCAATGTTGTGAATTTGAAGGCCGAGCGGAATATCCGCCAGCAGCATCGCGTTCCCTGTGGTCGGCTCCGCTTCCGGACCCGACATGACCGAGGCACCAACTTCCAAGCCGAGAGGCTGAAGGATGTAGGCTTTTTCGCCGTCCGCATAAAAGAGTAGTGCAATGTTCGCCGAGCGGTTGGGATCATATTCGATCGCCTTAACCACGGCAGGCACACCATCTTTGCGGCGCTTGAAATCAATCAAACGGTAGCGACGCTTGTGACCACCACCACGACGACGGGATGTAATCCGTCCCGTGTTGTTGCGGCCACCTGTTTTCTTGAGGGGGCGAAGCAGCGCCTTTTCAGGCTTCTTCTTCGTGAGCACCGAGTAGTCGAGCACGCTTCCGTGGCGACGTCCCGGTGACGTGGGCTTGTATGTTTTAACTGGCATGGCGGTATTCCTCGATTCGAGTCCCCTAGAGGATCTCGATCGTGCTTCCTTCCGCGAGTGTGACCATGGCCTTTTTCCACTGACGCGTCTGGCCGATGCCATAACCGCGCCGGCGCCATTTACGGGGCGCGCGAAGCGTATTCACGCTCGTCACCCGCACATCAAACAAGGTCTGGACCGCTTGACGGATCTCAATCTTGTTCGCATCGATCGGTACACGGAAGTGATACGCATTGCGATCCCCCATGTCTCCGCTTGATTTTTCAGTAATAACCGGCTTCTGAATGATCCGGTAATAACGATCTAGTGAGCTCACGCTTCACCTCCGTCGGTGGCCGTACTGGCAAACTTAACAGCCAGTTGATCCATCGCTGAACGTTCGGCGATCAAGAGTCCGCCGGCAACCACATCAAAGGCACAGAGATCAGATGCAAGACGAATCACAACTCCAGGGAAGTTGCGGAATGACTTGTATACGTTCTCATTGCGCTCGGACAAGATCACGAGCGCACGACGGGGTGAACCGAGGTCGGCAAGGATCTTGCGAGCAGCCTTCGATGACGGCGCTGAAATGCCGTCGAGGTCTGCAACGATCAACTCGTTATCGGCCAGCTTGCCGGCCAAAGCCGAACGCAGTGCAACTCGACGAGCCTTCTTAGGCATGTAGAAGTTGTAGCTGCGCGGACGCGGCCCGAAGACCGTTCCACCACCGCGCCAGATGGGCGACTTCACATCGCCGGCACGAGCCCGACCTGTGTGCTTTTGACGGTAGGGCTTCTTGTTCGTGCCCCGGACCTCTGAGCGGCCCTTCGTCTTCACCGTACCTTGGCGTTGATTCGCCTGGTACATGATTACAGCTTCCTTGAGCGTGCGGTATAGGACTTTGCCTCCGAAGGAGGTTTCGTCCAGGTCCACAGTTCCGATGCTGCCTGATTTATAGCTCTTAACTTGCATGGCTTGACCCTATTGACTCAGCCCTTCTTGCTACCGGTCTTGGCGGACTGAATCTGAACCAAACCACCATTGGGTCCGGGGATTGAGCCTTTGACCAAGATGAGATTGCGAGCTTCGTCGATACGGACGATCTCGAGATTCTTAACCGTCTTGCGAGTGACACCGTAGTGTCCCGAGCTTTTCATACCCTTGAAGACGCGACCGGGATAAGCCGATTGGCCGATCGAGCCGGGAGCACGCTTGTTCTTAGAGCCGTGGGTCATCGGACCGCGGTGGAAACCGTGGCGCTTGATGGTACCGGCGAATCCTCGCCCCTTCATCGTGCCAATCACGTCAACGATCTGCCCGACTTCAAAGGCTGAAGTGGTCACGAGATCGCCAACCGATTGTTCGGTGGGCTTGGCAAGCCGCTCTTCACGCAGATAGCGCTTGGGAGCCGTGCCCACTTGTTCAAAGTGGCCACGCTGTGGCTTACGAGTGTTCTTTGCTGGCCGGTCTTCGAACCCGAGCTGAATGGCGTTATAGCCATCGCGCTCTTCAGTACGAATCTGGCAGACGGTGCACGGACCCGCAGAGATCACCGTTACTCCGAGAGCTTTGCCCTCGTCGGTGAACACTTGAGTCATGCCCGTTTTCGTTCCTAGGATCAGCGTCATGATGCCTCGAAAATGTGAGTGGTAAGAGTGCCGGTTCGACCCGATCCCCCAGCGAGCTGAGAGGTACGCGTGGCCACGCGGCGAACAAGTTGAATTGAAGAAAAGATCCTCGCCGTTTCCTGTGTGCCATAAACACACAAGACGATGCGAAGTTGAACGGATTTCGAAAAGGTGGCTCGTCCGCGTTCGGTCGAGCACTGTGCGAGAGAGAGAGAGAGAGAGAGAGAGAGAGAGAGAGGATCATTCGTCATTTGATCGCCGTTAGGCGCTCAAGAGTGGACGAATGGTCCTTTTCGTAAGTTCTAGTTTTGAAGTTCGTCGTGCGGAGCACGACCAGCAAGTTTTGAAGTTCGTCGTGCGGAGCACGACCAGCAAGTCTTGATGTTCGTCGTGCGGAGCACGACCAGCAACATGCGCTCTAGGCCTTGATGCGAATGTCCACGCCAGCCGGCATGTTCAAACTACTAAGAGCGTCCACCGTCTGGGGTGTGGGCTCGGAGATGTAAATCAACCGCTTGTGAGTTCGAATCTCGAACTGCTCACGCGATTTCTTGTCCTTGAAAGGTGAACGCAGAACGGTGTAGCGCTCGATCCGTGTGGGAAGCGGAATTGGGCCAGCCACGAGGGCACCCGTCCGCTTAGCCGTTTCGACAATGTCGACGGCTGATTGGTCGAGGGCTTCGTTGTCGTAAGCCTCCATCCGTATCTGGATCTTGTCACTCATCTGGTTCTATCGTTGATTCTGATTCGGTCTTGATTCGTCTCGAAGGCGGACCCAAAGCGGGCTCATGCCGATGCTCTGTCTCCTGCCTTACTCTGGTCCCTCGCGAGCAAGCATGCCGAACTCCAATCTATGGACTCCGTCAATTAGCTCTCTAGCTGCCGCGAGCAGACGTGCTGCCAATGGCAAAACCGACATGTACCTCACCAGCTTTGGTGTGATCTGCCGTCGGTTCTTCCAGCCCCAAGTCGTGTCGCCTATTGGCTCCCGACCTGTTAGGGGCGAAGAACATAGCCAGTAGCAGTGCGAAGGGTCAACGAAGTCGCCGCTTCTTTAGTGCGGAATTTGAAGCTTCCGATAAATAAGTAGAGCGCGCCCTAACCCCAACCCAGCCCGCGAGCCTCAATTTCGGCGGGTGGAACGGAGCGATACCCGTCGGGAAACAGGCTAAAACTGGCCCTACCCTGGGAAAGCGACCTTAAAACGGTGGAGTAGCCAAACATGTCGGCCATGGCGATTCGACCGTTTATCGTGCGTGTCGAGAAGTCGGAACTTACCTCGCGAATTTCGGCACGCTTACTTTTTAGCTCGGCCAAGACTCCGCTCATGAATTCTGGCGGAGTCGTGACTTCGAAAATCATCACCGGCTCCATGAGTTCAATCTGTGCGGATTGAACGGCGTGCCGCAGCGCTTGAACGGCTGCTTGGCAGTATCCGGGCTCCGAATCCCCCGCACGCCCTCTTCCCGTGACTCGAATTCGAGCTTCAGCCAGCGGGTAACCGAAGCGCCCCCCCACGTGCGCGCTATGGAGCAGGGTTTGCTCCACCACCGCTCGACAATCCGCGGGAACGTCACAGCCCTCAATCCACTCGACTTGTGTAGCCAGCCCCAAGTCGGCAGGAACCAATTCGAGCTCGATTTGACCGCTATAGGCGCCACCCGCGAGGTTGTGATCGACGGTGGCCATCCCCGATCCTGCCACAAGCACGACTTCCCGATAAGCCACCCGCGGGCGTCCAGCGCGCACGGAGAGGCCAAATTCCCGCTGCAGGCGGTGAACCAACACGTCCAAGTGCAGTTCCCCCATCCCCGCCACCAACCACTGCCCCGTATCGGCGTCCAAATCGATCGATAAGGTCGGGTCTTCGATCGTCAAACGAGCGAGCGCCGACCCAAGCGCCTCGCGATCCTCCTCGGTCGCGGGCTCCACCACCTCGGTGATGACCGGCTCCGGGAATTCGAGCCGTTCGAGCACGATAGGAGCATCACGGAGACACAAGGTATCTCCGGTCCGCGCACCGCCGAGCCCCTCGATGGCGATCACCTCGCCTGGCCCGATGCGCTCCACCGGAACGCGCTCTTCGGCATGCATACGCAAGAGATTCGAAATGCGCTCATTGAGGCCTGTTCGCGGATTGAAGACCGTTTGCCCGACTTTGAGGGTGCCTGAATAAATGCGCGCGAAGACCAAATCGAGACTGGGAGCAAGCTGTAGCTTGAACACCAGGGCCGCCAAGGGAGCCTCGGGATCGGGTGGGCGAGACTCGGTTTCTGCACCGTCCAGTCCTCCGGACGCGTTGGGAACTCGACCGGCCACATCGGGCAGATCGGCGGGCGACGGGAGGTACCACGCGACCGCATCCAGCAAGGGTTGAATCCCGACGTTGGAGGCTGCCGCTCCCGCCATGACCGGAATCAGCGTCCGCGCCAACACGCGAGTACGAAGCGCCTGACGCAACAGGTCGGGAGAAGGCTCCACATCATCGGAAAGTAGATTGAGCAACTCCTCGTTTTCCTCGGCCAAGGCCTCGATCAACTCCGCACGCAACACATCGACCTCATCCGCATCGCCGGGACCGATCGGAACCTCGACGGGAGCTCGACCGAGATCCTCTTTGCGAAACTGGTAAGCGCGTCGCTCGATCAAATCCACCACGACTCGAAACTCGGGCTGATCGATGAGCGGATACTGGATCGCGATGGCGGGCTCGTTCAGCTTCGACTTCAAGTCGTCGACGCACTGCATGAAGTCGGCGCCTGCTCGATCGCACTGATTCACAAAGGCCAAGTAAGGCACGTTGTGACGTTTTAATTGCCTCCACACCGCTTCCGATTGCGCTTGCAGCCCAGCGGCCGCGCTGATGACAAGAATGGCTCCATCGAGCACACGCATGCAGCGCTCCACTTCGATCGTGAAGTCGACATGGCCCGGCGTATCGACCAGATTGATCGAAACGCTCTTCCACGGAACGGAGGTCGCCGCGGCCGTAATCGTGATGCCGCGTTTGCGCTCCTCCTCCATCCAGTCCATCACGGCGGTGCCTTCGTGAACTTCGCCCATGCGACGCTCGACGCCCGAATAGAAAAGGATGCGCTCGGAAATGGTGGTCTTGCCCACATCGATGTGAGCAACGATTCCTAGGTTCCGAATCGATGAAATATCTGGAAAAGACACGACGATGCAATGATAGCGCCGCCAGCCTTAATTCCGCCGGGCAGACTGAGCGCAATCCGTGCTAAAACGTCGGACTCACCAAAGTCGCTCACCACGAGCGGTTGCTCCAAGATCCATCACGCCCCATGGCCCTTCAATTTCAAATTCTGCGCGACCCGCGCGAGTCCACGAAGAAATGCTCGCTCACTCCACTGCGCGGTCACCCACAGGTGAGCTTTAGGAAATACGATCCGGATCGGCAGCTGTCCGTTCCGGGGTACCTCTACCTGACGCCCGAGGGCGAAGAGCTCTCGCCGGAGGACGCGGGCCATCCCGTGCTGCTGATCGACTGTTCATGGAGACGAGTACCAGCCCTCCTCGCCACGGTCGAAGGACCACTGATTCCGCGCCGACTGCCGGTCTTCCAAACGGCCTACCCGCGCAAGAGCTCCGTTTTCAATGACCCCGATACGGGATTGGCCTCGGTCGAAGCGCTCTATGCCACGAGCGTGCTCCTCGGCCAACCGGAGCCCTCCCTGCTTGCAGACTATCGTTGGCGCGAGCAGTTCCTCGAGCTCAATCCGAGCTTGCGGATCTAACTTCACGCGAGAGTGGAGACATAAAAAAAGCGACGCTAGATGCGTCGCTTTTTTTGTGATTCGAATTGCTCGCCTTTGAGGTGAACAGCCCGATGCCCTTTGAAACTCTTAGTCGCTGCCTTAGAGCAACTGCCTTAGAGCAACGGCTTAGCGTGACTGCCCTAGCGTGACTGCCCTAGCGTGACTGCCCTAGCGTGACTGCCCTAGCGTGACTGCCCTAGCGTAACTGCTTAGCGTAACTGCTTAGCGTAACTGCTTAGCGTGCGTAGTGAGCGTAAGCGCGGTTGGCCTCGGCCATCTTGTGGATGTTTTCTTTCCACGTAACCGAAGCGCCAGTGCCGTTGTAGGCGTCGACGAATTCTTCAGCAAGACGGTCAGCCATGGGCTTGCCCTTCTTCTTGCGAGCGTTGTCGACGAGCCAGCGCACGGCCAAGCTCTGTTGACGGTTGCGCTTCACTTCGCGCGGCACCTGATAGTTGGCACCGCCGACGCGCTTGCTGCGAACTTCGACCGAAGGGCGAATGTTGTCGATGGCTTTGACGAAGATTTCCTCTTGGCCCTCTTCAAGCTCCGGCAACTTCTTTTCCGCCTTATCGAGGGCTTCGTAGAAGATCCCCTGAGCGGTGCTCTTCTTGCCGCTCAACATAATCTTGTTGATGATCTTCGACGCCAACATGGAGTCGAACTTCGGGTCCGGCTTCGTCAGTACGGCGGTTGATTTAAAGTTACGGGGCATACTCGAAGACCTTGAACTTGCTTAGCTTTGGTGGCCAGGCAAATGTGCTGGCCGTCTTGGGAGAAGGTTGATTGAAAAAGAAGGACTACTTCTTCGGGCGCTTGGCGCCGTACTTTGAACGTGACTGCAAACGGCCGTCGACACCGGTGGCATCCAACGTTCCGCGAAGAACGTGATACCGAACACCGGGCAAGTCGCGAACACGACCACCGCGAATGAGGACGATGGAGTGCTCCTGCAGGTTGTGGCCTTCACCAGGGATGTAAGCCGTGATTTCCTTGCCATTCGACAAACGAACACGAGCCACTTTCCGGAGCGCCGAGTTCGGCTTCTTCGGTGTCATTGTCTTCACCTGGAGACACACGCCACGCTTGTGCGGACATGCATCTAGGACAGGTGATTTGGAGCGCTTCTTGATCGGCTTGCGGCCTTTGCGCACTAGTTGATTGATGGTGGGCATCAGATTCGTATTTCGGGATTTGGGCGCGGTATTCTAGGTGCTCGCGCCCTTTAGTCAAGTTTACTTAGTTGAGAGAAAGGCTCGCTTGCCGTGCGTGGGAGAAGTGCTTGGCCTCATGAACAGCTGCATTTCGATCAGATGGGTGCCCACAAGCGACGTCGAATCCGAAGATTCGGCGAGACTCGCGGGTGCCAAGCTGGCCGGAATGTGACCACTTATGAGGCGAATGACTTTTACCAAGGGCTGCTAGACTCCGATATCCCCGGCCTCATCGGCCGTGGCTTCAAGAGAATCCCGTTCGATAGCGGCTGTCGTATCAGGCTCGGACGTCGGAACGACCTTATCGGGTGAAATGGCTTCTGGTGCCGACGCCTCAGGAGCCGGTGCTTCTGAAGGCGTTTCGAGGCTGGGGGTTTCCACAGCTAAGACATCAGGAGTTTCAGCCTCGGTCGGAATGACCTCCGCTGCAATTGGTTCGGCTCCGATTGGCTCAACTGCGATTGGCTCAACTGCGGCAGCCTCTGTAGCCATGGGATCCATCGCGGCGGGCTCGATAAGGCCCCCCATCGACGGAATCGAGGCCGAAGCCATTCCTGCTCCGCCTACGGGACCAGTTCCCGTTTCGGAGAGTGCGGCCAGTGCCGGCTCCATCTCGTGCATGGGCGACGAAACAGCCGGATCGGCTCCTCCCGCGAGAAGAGCTTCCATCGCCGGGTCGAGAGCGGCCGAGGCCACGCTGGCTGACTTGCCAATCTCGCCGAAGTCGATGTTCTTCTTGACGCGCGTTCGGTAGTGGTCGCGGAAGCCAGTTCCCGTAGGAACCATATGACCGAGGATGACGTTTTCCTTGAGACCGACAAGGTAGTCGCGACGTCCAGCCAGAGCGGCTTCGGTCAGGACCTTAGTCGTCTCCTGGAAACTCGCGGCCGAGATGAAGGACTCGGAGGACAGCGAAGCTTTCGTGACACCGAGCAGAAGAGTCTGACCGGTCGCAGGCTTCTTGCGCTCCTTGCGCATCAATTCGTTCGTGAGGCGGAAGCGGACCTTGTCCACCACTGCGCCCGGCAGGAAGTCGGAGTCACCCGGATCGTTGACCTGAACCTTGCGCATCATCTGCGCCAGGATGATCTCGACGTGCTTGTCGTCGATCGCCACTCCCTGGGAGCGGTAAACGTTCTGAATTTCACCGAGCATGTAATGCTGAAGCACTTCCTCGCCCGTGACTCGCAGAATGTCGTGCGGCACCAGTGAGCCATCGACCAACGGCTCGCCGGCCACCACGTCATCACCCTTGTGGACGCGCAAGTGCTTGCCCTGGGGTACGGCGTGCTCGACCTCTTCGATCACTTCGCCATTCGGACCAAGCGCTCGAACGATGATCGTGCGCTTGCCGCGTTTCTTCTCGCCAAGTTCGACGACTCCGTCGATTTCAGCAACAACGGCGGGATCCTTCGGGCGACGCGCTTCGAAAAGCTCCGTCACTCGCGGGAGACCACCCGTGATGTCCTGCGTACCACTGATTTCGCGAGATGTCTTGGCGATCAACTCGCCGGCAACAAGCTTCGCGCCATCTTCGACTTCGATGTAAGCGCGCTCCGGAATCGGATAAAGAGCGACGGGATTTCCGTCTTCGTCCTCGATGATGAGTTGCGGGTGAAGATCACCTTTGTTCTCAATGACGAGTCGACGGGACGTGCCACGGCGCGAATCTCGCTCAATTTTAAGTGTCTTGCCTTCAAGCAAGTCTTCGTATCGAACCGTACCGCCTTTTTCCGCCAAAATCGGAACGTGGTGCGGGTCCCAAGTGCAGAGCACATCGCCTGCAACAACCTTTGCGCCATCTTCGTAGAAGATGACCGCTCCGGTCGGGGCCGGATAGCGGTCGAGTTCGCGTCCGCGCTCGTCCACCGTTTGGATCTCACCGTTACGGTTGATCACCACTTGAGCGCCTGCACGGTTCGTCACAACCTTGAGGTTCTTGTAACTGATCGTGCCTTCACGCTTGGCCTTCACTTCGGACTCTTCAACCGAGCGCGAAGCCGTACCACCGATGTGGAAGGTCCGCATGGTGAGCTGTGTACCCGGCTCACCAATCGATTGCGCTCCGATAATGCCGACCGCGAGGCCGCGTTCGGCCATCGTGCCGCGTGAAAGATCCATGCCGTAGCAGTGAGCACAAATTCCGAGAGTAGCCTCACAGAGAAGCGGCGTTCGCACGCGCATCTTCTCGATGCCCATGGCTTCGATCGCGGCGGCTGCCACCTCCGTGATCACTTCGTTTTCGCGAACGATGATCTCGTCAGCGATAACGTCCATGACGGTCTCACGAGCAACGCGGCCGCGGATGGCTTGCGCCAAGGTCACAACCACTTTTTCGCCCTTGAACACCGGCGCTTTGAGCATGCCATTTTGCGTGCCGCAGTCGTCGATTGAGATGACGACGTTTTGAGCCACGTCGGTCAATTTACGCGTCAAGTAACCGGCGTCAGCCGTCTTGAGCGCCGTATCCGCCAAGCCCTTCCGCGCACCGTGGGTGGAGGAGAAATACTCCAACACTTTAAGTCCTTCACGGAAGTTAGCCTTGATGGGCGTCTCGATGATGTCGCCGGAAGGCTTGGCCATCAGACCACGCATACCAGCCAACTGACGAATCTGGTCGATCGAGCCTCGAGCACCCGATTCCACCATGCAGAAGATCGGGTTGACGTAGGTGTCACCGACTCGCACGTCCGCCTCGAGAAGCTTCATCAGGTCCAAGCCGACGCGTTCACGGGCATGGGTCCACTGGTCAATAATCTTGAGGTAGCGCTCACCCTCGGTGATCACACCTTTGTGAAACGACTTCTCAATCTTGTCAATTTCGGCCTGCGTCTCGTCGAGGATCGTCTGCTTCGAATCCGGGATGCGCATGTCATCCTTCGCGAAGGAGAGACCTGCGCGCGTCGCCGCTTTGAAGCCGAGATCCTTGAGATCGTCGAGCAAGCGCAAAGTTGCGTCGCGACCGAGCAAACGGTGGCAGTCGCTGATCAAGCCGCCGATGGCCTTCTTGTTCAGGTCGTAGTTATAGAACGGCATTCCGGGAGGCAGAATGTCGTTGAAGATCGCGCGACCGATAGTCGTGAGCAGGTATTCCGGCGCGCCACCGTCCGGGGCAAACTTTCCGTCCTCGTCAATCGAGATCGGAGCGTCGTCGGAAGCCAATTTGATTTGACGACCGGCCTCCATGCGAACGCGCACGGATTGGTGTGTGTGCGTTTGACCGTGACCGTAAGCCAGGAACAACTCCCCCAGCGAGGTGAAGATGCGCGGCTTGCCCGCTTCCGGAGCCGGGCTCTTCGATAGGTAGAAGATTCCCAGAACCATGTCCTGTGAAGGCGAAATGATCGGCGCACCGTTAGAAGGCGAGAAGATGTTGTTGCTCGAGAGCATCAACGTCGAGGCTTCAATTTGTGCTTCGTAGGAGAGCGGCAAGTGAACCGCCATTTGGTCGCCGTCGAAGTCGGCGTTGAAGCCGCCACAAACGAGCGGGTGAAGCAGAATCGCGTTGCCTTCAATCAGCACAGGCTCGAAAGCCTGGATGCCCATTCGGTGAAGGGTGGGCGCGCGGTTGAGCATGACCGGGTGATCGCGAATGACCTCCTCGAGCACGTCCCAAACGTCTTCGTCGCGTCGCTCCATCATGCGCTTAGCCGACTTGATCGTATCGGCCAGGCCGAGCTCTTTAAGTCGACGGATAATGAACGGCTGGAACAACTCCAGCGCGACTTTCTTCGGCAGACCGCACTGGTGCAGACGTAGGTCCGGACCGACGACGATCACGGAACGGGCCGAGTAGTCGACACGCTTACCGAGCAAGTTCTCGCGGAAACGACCCTGCTTGCCCTTGATCATGTCGGTCAAGGACTTGAGCGGGCGGTTGGAGGAACCGAGCACCGGACGACGGCAACGGCCGTTGTCGAACAGTGCGTCGACAGACTGCTGCAGCATCCGCTTCTCGTTGCGGATAATGACCTCGGGTGCGTTGAGGTCGAGCAACTTCTTCAGGCGGTTATTCCGGTTGATCAAACGACGATAGAGGTCGTTCAAGTCGCTGGTCGCGAAGTTGCCTGAATCCAGGAGCACGAGCGGACGCAGGTCCGGCGGAATCACCGGAATTACTTCGAGGATCATCCAGGTCGAGTCATTGCCCGAATCCTTGAGCATCTCGATCGTACGCAGACGCTTGATGATGTCCTTCTGGCGTTGACGCGAGCGCGTGGAGAGCAATTCCTCACGAAGCTCGTCACACAGACGCTGGAGGTCGAGCCTACGCAGCATTTTCCGAACGGCTTCCGCGCCCATGTCGGCGTCGAATTCCGAACCGTACTTGGCGCGTGACTGACGATATTCGTCTTCGGTCAGCAGCTGCTTCTCTTCGAGCGGCGTGTCACCGGGATCGATGACGATGTAATCCTGGAAGTAGATCACGCGCTCAAGGTTGGAGGTCTTCATCTCAAGCAACGTGCCCAGGCGGCTGGGCATGGCTTTGAAGAACCAAATGTGAGCCACGGGCGCGGCCAGGTTGATGTGCCCCATCCGCTTTCGACGCACACGGCTGTGAGTGATCATCACTCCACACTTGTCACAGACAATGCCCTTGTGCTTGATGCCTTTGTACTTACCGCAGAAGCATTCCCAGTCCTTTTCAGGGCCGAAGATGCGTTCACAAAACAATCCTTCCCGCTCCGGTCGATAGGTGCGGTAGTTGATTGTCTCGGGCTTTTTGACTTCGCCATAAGACCACGACCTGATGTCCTCGGGGGACGCCAGGGCGATCTTGACACTGCCGTAATCGTTGACTCGGTTGTATAGCGCTTCGGGCATGATCAAAGACTCCTAAAGAGTCGCCTTTTTCTGAAGTTCCATGTTGAGGCCGAGACCGCGAATCTCGTTGGTCAAAACCTCGAAGGAGACGGGCGTACCCGGCTCCAAAATGTTGAGTCCCTTGACCATCGATTCGTAGATCTTCGTACGTCCATCGACGTCGTCCGACTTGACGGTGAGCTGCTCCTGCAAAATGGCGGCGGCGCCATAAGCTTCGAGTGCCCAAACTTCCATCTCTCCGAATCGCTGGCCACCGAAGCGAGCCTTACCACCCAGCGGTTGCTGCGTGATCAAGCTGTACGGACCAGTCGCTCGCGCGTGCACCTTCTGGTCAACCAGGTGGTGCAGTTTGAGCATGTACATAATTCCGACTGTGACGTCTTGCTCGAAGGATTGACCGGTACGGCCGTCAAAGAGGCGGAACTTACCGGTTGTCGGCATGTTCGCTTCGATGAGTTCTTTCTCGATCTCCGCTTCCGTTGCGCCATCGAACGAGGGCGTGTGATAGCGGCGACCGAGCTTCTTGCCCGCAAAGCCGAGGTGCGTTTCAAGAATCTGGCCGACGTTCATTCGACTGGGAACACCCAGCGGGTTCAGAACGATCTCGACGGGCGTTCCGTCATCCAGATACGGCATGTCTTCCTGGGGCATGATCTTGGAAACCACACCCTTGTTGCCGTGACGGCCAGCCATCTTGTCACCGACCGAAAGGTTGCGCTTGGTGGCCACGTAGACCTTGACCATTTCGAGCACGCCCGTCGGAAGCTCGTCGCCCCGACTCAATCGGTTGACGACTTTGTTCTTCTCGCTCTCGCGAGCATCGACCTTGGACTGATACTCGTCGATCAGGGCCGTGGCCTTCTCGCGCTTGTCCGGCTTGTTGCATTCTTCAGCAGCCGCCAAACTGATCAGCTTGACGCGACGCAGTTCGTCAAAGGTCGCCGTGTCGTCAATCGCCAGCGGCTTGCCGGTCATGTCGTCCATGAGGTCGAAACCCAAAGCAATGGGTACGTCGCGCAGGAGATTGCCGGTCAACATGGCGAAGGATCGCAGGAAGTCCCGCTCGGCATCCCGAATTTGAGCCAAGGCGCGTTGGCGCTCGGCGTCGGTCAGGTTGACGCGGCGCGAATACTTTTGCGCGTCGATCACGACACCCTTGCTGCCCGGAGGCATCGTCAGGGAAGCGTTCTTAACATCTACACCAGCACGACCGAAGATCGCGTGGAGCAGTTTCTCTTCCGGAGTCAGCTCGCTCTTACTCTTGGGAGCCACTTTACCGACGAGAACATCGCCAGCCTGAACTCGCGTTCCGATGCGGATGATGCCCGTCTCGTCGAGATTGCCGAGGGCCTTCTCGCCGACATTCGGGATGTCGCAGGTGAACTCTTCCTTGCCGAGCTTCGTCTCGCGGATTTCGACGTTGTATTCCTCAATGTGAATCGAGGTGAACGTGTCCGCACGCACCAAGCGCTCGGAAACCAAGATCGCGTCCTCAAAATTGAGGCCTTCCCAAGGCATGAACGCCACGACGATGTTCTTGCCAAGCGCGAGCACGCCGCCTTCGGTGGCGGCACCATCGGCGAGCAACTGGCCCTCTTCGACCACATCACCTTCGCTGACGACCGGCTTCTGCGTTTGGCAGGTCCGCTCGTTGAGCGCGCGACACTTGGTCAGGCGGTACTCCTCGTCATCGTCAATGATAATCGTTTGACTGTCGACGTAGGTCACCGTGCCGGCCTTATCCGACCGCAGCAATAAGGTCGAGTTCGCCGCGACGACGGATTCCATTCCGGTGCCGACGATCGGCGCTTCCGTTTTCAGGAGCGGAACAGCTTGTCGCTGCATGTTCGAGCCCATCAACGCGCGGTTGGCGTCGTCGTGCTCGAGGAAGGGAATCAGGGCGGCGGAGATACCGACGATCTGCTTCGGAGAAACGTCGACGTAGTCGAGTTGATCCGGCGGGACTTCGATGTTGTCACCGTCACGACGCGCGAGGACGCGCTCGTCAAGGATCTTGCCGTTTTCGTCGATCAAGACGTCAGCCGGAGCCATCACCTGGCCAAGCTCTTCGTCTGCTCGAAGATAGGCAATCTCGTCGGTCATGATGCCCTTCTTGACGCGACGATAAGGCGCGACCAAGAAGCCGTAGCTGTCGAGCTTTGAATAAACCGACAACGAGGAGATCAAACCAATGTTGGAACCCTCGGGAGTCTCGATCGGGCACAAACGGCCGTAGTGAGACAAGTGCACGTCGCGAACGTCGAAGCCGGCGCGCTTGCGGTTGAGACCACCCGGGCCAAGCGCCGAAAGGCGCCTTTCGTGAGCAAGCTGACTGAGCGGATTGGTCTGGTCAACCACTTGACTCAGTTCACCGCGACCGAAGAAGTAATCGACAGCACTCGAGAAGGTCTTCGAGTTGATCAAGTTCCGCGGAGAAACCGTTTCGGGATTCTCCAGGTTCATGCGCTCTTGCGCAGTACGGCGCAGCTTGAGCAAGCCCTTGCGGAACTCCTCAGCAGCAAGTTCAGCG
Organism: Planctomycetota bacterium; assembly: GCA_047639415.1. Taxonomy (GTDB): domain Bacteria; phylum Planctomycetota; class UBA1135; order UBA1135; genus OFTM34. The sequence goes on from JBLINP010000007.1 coordinate 32,792, forward strand.
ACGGTGCGAACGCGGCGGTTGCCGAGGTTATCAATGTCGTCAATTTCGCCCTCGCCGTTGCGCAGCGAAAGCAGGTACTTCACGGAGTTCGTAATGTCCTGCGGCTGCAGCACCTGAATTTTCTCGGGCACGTCCTGATCGAACTTGCGATTGAGACGGAAACGGCCCACGCGGCCCAAACGATAACGCTGCGGATCGAAAAACTTCTCGTGGAAGAGATCGCGCGCCTTTTCGACCTGGGGCGGATTGCCCGGACGAAGGCGGCTGTAAATTTTAAGCAGCGCTTCATTGTGCGTCTTGCACGGATCTTCATGCAGAGTCTTGATCATCAGCATGTCGAGATCCGAGGGATCGCCGGAGATGATTTCAACTTCCGCCAAATCGCCAGCAGCGATCTCGATGGCCGCCGTTTCCGGAATCGGGTGACCCGAGGGAACCAAGACTTCGCCTGTTTTCAGAACGACGACGTCGCCAACCGCAATGCGGTCGGTTATCGCCTTAGCGAAAGAGTTCTCCGTTTGCGACTTGGTCTTCTTGACGACTTTGGTCTCGTAGAACATCCGCAGGATGTCCTGGTCGGTTCCGAGTGATTCGTCCAGTGCACGCAGCAACGTCACGGCCGAGAACTTGCCCGACTGGTCGATGCGGACCGTCAGGATTTCCTTCTTGCTGACGTTGAGCTCAATCCACGAGCCGCGCTCGGGAATAATCCAGCAACTGTGAAGCTTGCGATCAGCACTGGCCGTATCGACCAGGAAGTCCACACCGGGCGAACGGTGCAACTGGCTGACGATGACCCGCTCCGACCCGTTGATGATCAGCTCACCCCCACCGATCATGATCGGGAGTTCACCGAGGTAAACCTCCTCCTCAACCGGTTCGGGCTTGACCAACCTCAGGCGCACCTTGAAAGGATAGCCGTAGGTCAGGCGTAACTTGCGGCATTCATCAATCGTGTACCGAGGCTTTCCAAGCTCATAACCCACGTACTCCAAGCACATAGTCTTGTCGTAGGAGTAGATCGGAAAGATCTCTTGCAAGAGCAGCTCGAGCCCAGCGATGGGTCGAGCGCCTTGGGGGACATTAACGAGCAGGAAATCCTCATAAGCCTTGGTCTGAATTTCGACTAGGTTCGGGAGGTCCAGAACGTCTTTGTAGGTACCGAAACGGTGTACAGGAAGCTGGGTGGTGGCCATGGAAGCGTCACTCAGAGGCAAGCAAGAAAGGATCGTGCGGACACATTAATGTCCGAGACCCCTTCCGACTGATCGGCGGGGAGATAGGAATGTGATCCGGGTGGACCGCACTCGTCGCGTGTGGACGACACAAGCACGCAGCGTAGAACGGGCGCAGCGCCCCTGTCAGCCGAAATTAGCTGGCGGGAGCGTACGCTCGATTCAATACGCGTGCGTGCGTGAGACGTGATAATGATGCCGGTGGCCAAGGGATTCGGAGCACCCGGATATCGAGCCGTCGCTTGATCGAAGTTCGGGGCGATGCCATTGCGACATCGCGCCCAATCTCCGAGAAGTGTACGTGCTCGCCGAGCGCGGCGGAATCACTTGATCTCGATTTCGGCGCCAGCGCCCTCGAGTTGGGTCTTGAAGGCTTCTGCGTCCTCTTTGGACACACCCTCTTTGACCGGACCCGGAGCGCCGTCGACGACGGCTTTGGCTTCTTTGAGGCCCAGGCCAGTGATGGCGCGGACTTCTTTGATGACCTGGATTTTCTTGTCGCCAACGGCCTTCAAGACAACGTCGAAAGACGTTTGCTCTTCAGCGGCTTCTTCTCCACCACCACCAGCAGCGGCGACCGCGACAGGAGCGGCGGCGCTAACGCCCCACTTGCCTTCGAGGTACTTGACCAGTGTTGAGGCTTCGAGCAGGGATAGGGTGTCAAGCTTGTCGGCGAACTCTTGGAGTCCAGCTTCGAGCTCGACAATGGTTGCTTCTTCGGACATGTCTAAGGTCTCCTAAACGGAAATTTCGAGCAGTGATTGAGTGAATAACGCCTTTGTCCCGTACTCGAGGGGGACAGTGGCAAAGAAGATTTTCGGGAAGCGGTTTTACTCGCCTCCCCCGTCGCCACCTTCGGCGTCGACGTGGGCTTGAATGACGCGGACCAAAGCACCCGTGGGTGCATTGATGACGCCCACCAGCGAACGGGCCGGTGCACTAAGAACGCCAAGGATCATGGCGCGCAACGTGTCTTTGTTCGGAATAGCAGCCAGGGCTTGCGCGCTGCTTGCGTCGAGGACTTCGCCCTCGAGCAAACCACCGCGGAAATCGATCTTGCCCTCTTTGCGGATCTTGGACTCTTTGACGACCTTGGCAGCGTGAATTGCTTCCTCGGCGTGTCCGACCGCGATGGCGACATTGCCCTTAAAGACGTCTTCGGCGAGTTCAACGCCGCAGTCCTTAAGAGCCATCTTGGCCAACGAATTGCGGACCATGTGCAAACGCACCCCGCCCTCCGCTAGAGAATTGCGAAAGCCATCGGTCTCTTGAACCGTAAGACCGTGCATAGAGACGATGACCATGCTGTCAGCGCCTTTGATCGATGTGGTCAGCTCGCGCAGGACCATCTTGTTGACAAAACTAGGCATAGCTCAACCCTCGTAACTGATGGTGGCGCCAGGGCCCATGGTTGTACTGAGTGAAATACGACGCAAGAAGGTGCCCTTCACGGCCGCCGGGCGCATGCCGCCCAAGTGCTCTAAGAAAGCGTGTAAGTTGGCTTCCAAGTCAGCGACCGGGAACGAGCACTTGCCGAGTGCAGCGTGGACGTTGCCACCCGCATCGGTGTTGAACTTGACCTTGCCCGCCTTGAACTCCGTCACGGCTTTGCCGACATCGGGAGTCACAGTGCCGGACTTGGGGCTGGGCATCTTGCCCTGCGGTCCAAGCACGCGACCGAGCTTACCGACGTAGCGCATCATGTCCGGACTGGCGATGACAATGTCAAAGTCCATCCAACCACCAGCGATCTTATCGGCGAGGTCTCCGCTGCCCACGATATCCGCTCCGGCTGCCGTAGCAGCGTCGGCCTTATCGCCTTCAGCGAAAACAACTACAGTCACCTCCTTGCCCAATCCCTTGGGTAGCGTGACTGCGCCTCGAACAAGTTGGTCAGATTTACGCGGATCGATGCCTAAGCGCACGACAACGTCGACGCTTTCATCAAATTTAGCTCCGGGCAAATCCTTCAACAGGGTAAGGGCATCCGTCGGCGCATAAACCTGTGATCGGTCGATGCGTTCTGACGCTGCCGTGTATCTCTTGCTGCGTTTCGTCATGGTCCTAGCCCACCACTTCAATGCCCGCTGAGCGAGCAGTGCCTTCAATGATGCGGCAGGCGTGTTCGACGTCCCGCGCATTCAGGTCATTCATCTTCATATCAGCGATTTCTTCGACCTGCTTACGAGTCACGCTGCCTGCGATTTCGGAGCCGACGAGGCCGGCTCCTTTTTCGAGTCCAGCGGCCTTCTTCAGAAGCACCGCAGCGGGCGGTGACTTGAGAATAAAGTCGAAACTCTTGTCCTTATAGACGGAGATTTCAACGGGGATAATCAACCCCATTTGCTCTCGCGTGCGGTCGTTGAATTCCTTTACGAACTGCGCAATGTTGACTCCGTGCGAGCCAAGCGCTGGTCCGACCGGCGGTGCCGGTGTCGCTTGCCCAGCGGGGCATTGCAACTTGATCTTGCCTGTGACTTCTTTGGCCATTTCAGTATTCCTATGTTCAGTCGAGTGCTGTATACGGTTTGTGACGTGCTAACGCCGCCACGAAAACCGACTCAGACGGTCTCGACCTCCCAATACTCCAGTTCGACGGGTGTAGGGCGACCGAAAATGGTCACGACGACACGAACGGTCCCCTTGTCGGGGTTGATGTCTTCGATGGCACCGTCGAAGCCATCGAAGGCTCCGGATTTGATGCGCACCATGTCACCCTTGCTCATGTTGATTTTCACTTGCGGACGCGACTCGCTATCCGCCATGCGTGAGAGAATGCTGGTTACTTCGGTTTCAGAGAGAGGGCTTGCCTCGCCACCAGAACCCAAGAAATCTCCGAAGCCGCGCGTTTCCTTCAGTACAGAGCGTGCCTTTGCAACGCGCGGACTGTCGTCTTCGCTGATATCGGCCTGAACCATCAGATAGCCCGGGTAGAGCTTGCGGTTCACAATTTTGCGATCGCCCCCCTTGAGGACGGTCACGCGTTCGAAAGGCACCAAAATTTGGGGCACGACGTCCTGGACGCCAGCCACGTTGATGCGATTCTCTAGTTGCTTTCGAATCGAGTCTTCGCGACCCGATTGACAACGAACGAAATACCACTCAAGACCCATTTCAGCCCACCATCCCTAAGAGGATCCGTGTAAAGACGCGACCGAGGAACCAGTCGGCGCCCGCCAAAAAACCCATCAGGCAGACCACAAAGATGATCACCACTATGGAGGAGTTCATGACTTCTTCGACCGAGGGCCAAGTCACTTTCTTGAGTTCGGCTTCCGTCTCGATCAGGAGCTCGGCCGTTTTCGGCTTTTGCTGCCAGCGATAAATCGCAAACACGATAATCGCCAGAAGACCACTAGAGATTAGGAAGGCACCCGAGAGTTGAATGCTCACGATCGGAATTACGATTCCGCCGAGGGCCGATTCCAACGATTCAAAATTCGCGACGAGCGTCGTGTGCAACGAGGTGCACCCAAACAACGCCAAGAGAGCACAGGACCAGAAGGCGCCCATGCGTACCATCCGTCCTTGTTCTGGCTTGTAGCTTGTCATTTTCTTTTGAATTCCGAATGTTGAGCGTCGAAACGCTTGGGGTTTGAGTACCTGAACGTCACCGCTCAAGATCCAGTTCGCGAAGCTCTTGGGCTGCGAACTAGATTGATCATTTCTATATCAGTAAAGCTGAGTAACCGGATCGGCTCTCATTTATCGCGTCGTATGA